>CAXBAC010000039.1:0-11842 GCA_963973485.1 uncultured Polaribacter sp.
AACCAATTGCTTTTGTATGCCATGCACCAGCCGCTTTAAAAAATGTAAAAAATAATGATGGTACTCCTTTAGTAAAAGGTAAAAATGTAACAGGATTTACAAATACAGAAGAAGCTGCTGTTGGTCTAACAGATGTGGTTCCTTTTTTAGTGGAAGATATGTTAAGTGAAAACGGAGGTAATTATACTAAAAAAGATGACTGGGCTGCTTACGCAATTCAAGATGGAAACTTAATAACAGGTCAAAATCCTGCTTCGTCTGAATTAGTTGCAGATAAGCTATTAGAAAGTTTAAAATAAATTCATATTTAGTGTAATTTAAAAGCTATCTATTTTTAAAAATAGATAGCTTTTTTTATATAAACCCAAAAGGTTGATGAAATTGACACTAATTAAAGTCTAATTTTGATTACTCAATAAACTGTATTATCAATATAATAAATTTAATTTTCTTTGCGTAAGACTTCTAAAGGAGGACTTTGCAATACCGATTTTAAGTTGCTCAAGCCAATAATCACTACTAAAATGGTAATTACAGGTAAAAATACCAAAAATGGAATAGCAGAAGGGATAAAAGGTTCTTGAAATAATAGAGTGGCTAATAATTGAGCACCAATTAAAGATAAAAGGATTCCTGTTAAACTTCCTAATACACCTAAATACACATATTCTAAAGCCGTAATTTTTAATATTTGATTACTCTTTGCTCCTAACGTGCGTAACAAAACACTTTCTTTTATACGTTGATATTTACTGTTTCTTACAGAGCCAATTAATACAATAAAACCTGTAAGAATGCTAAAAAATGCCATAAAGTTAATAATCCAAGATACTTTATCTAAAATATCTTCAACTATGGTAAATACTTGTCGCAAATCTAAAATAGTAACATTAGGAAAACTATTTACCAAGTCTCTTTGTAAAGCTGCAGATTGTTCTTCTGTAGGTGCATAAGTTGTCATTACATTAAATTGTGGCGCTTTTTCTAATACTCCTGTTGGAAACAACACTAAAAAATTTACTTGCATACTACCCCAATCTACTTTTCTAATACTACCCACTTTGGTTTCCATTAAAACCCCTTGAATATTAAACACAACTTGATCTCCTAGTTTTAAATTTGCATCTCTAGCCAAACTTTCTGAAATGGAAATAGGCACAGGATATTCACCACTAGCTATTCCTGTAAATTCACCTTCTAACAATTCTTCATTTTCAGTCAATTCACTTCTATAAGTTACTCTAAATTCACGATTCAACATCCACTTTCGCATGTTTACAGTAGTGTCTTTTCTGATTTCGTTGGCAGTCTTACCACGAATTTTCTCAATACGCATTGTAATTATTGGAATGTTATCAATTACTGCTAAATCTCTCTTTTTAAAGTTAGCCAACAAGTCTTTTTCTTGACTACTTTGCACATCCATTAAAATGATATTGGCATCTATTTTTTTATTAGCTATGGATGTTTTTGCCAATAAAATATCTTTGGTAAAGTATAAAGTACTGATTAAAAAAGTTCCTAAACCAATAGCCAAAACCAACACCATAGTTTGATTGTTAGGTCTGAATAGATTCAATAAACTTTGTCTACTAATAAACCCCCAAGAAGTTGGAAAAAACTTTTTAATGAGTTGGATAAAAAGCTTAGAAATGCCTGCAACAATGGCAAAGGTGATAAAAATGCCTATAGTAAATAACAGTCCATTAAAAGCACTTTGTAACATCCAAAAAGAAAACAGAAAAATAAAAAGTGAAATGGCAATGAATACCAAAATACGTGCTTTTTTAGGTTTTTGTTGATTTTCTTCTTGACCTCTCAATACCTCTAAAGGCGATACATACCAAGTACCTAATAAAGGTAATAATGCAAATAAAACTGACATTAAAACGCCTAAAGCAATGCCCATTACAATTGGCTGAACACTTATAGAAACAGTTACACTAAAAGGTAAAAACTCTTGTAAAATATAGGGAAAAGCATATTGCAAACCTGTTCCAATTGCTGAACCAATAATACCACCAACCAAACCAATGCCTATAATTTGAATCAAATAAATAAAAAACGATTGTTTTCTTGAGGCACCTAAACATTTTAAAACAGCAACGTTTTTTAGCTTTTCTTTGATGTAAATATGTACAGAACTTGCAATACCAATACATCCTAAAAGCAAGGCAATAAAAGCCACTAAATTTAAAAACCGACCTACGTTTTCGTAACGTCTTCCTAAATTTCTACTGGTACTAGTATGTGTATCTAGATCAGCGTTTTCTGCATCTAAAATTGGATCTATTTTTTTATCTAATAATTCTAAGTCAATTTCAGGATTTTTAAAGAAATATTGATATTCAGTTCTACTCCCTAACTGTAGCAATTCAGTTTGTGCTAAATAACGATAAGGAATTAAAACTGTTGGAGCAACAGATGATGAAATGGCTGTACTACCAGGAATAGATTTTAAAGCACCTATAATAGGAAAAGTTACTTTACCTAGTTTTATAGAATCTCCAGGATTTAAATTGTATTGTAATAATAAAGTTGCATCAACCAAAGCACCTCCTAATTCTTGGTAAGTTTTTCCTGCATTTTCTGGTTCTGTGGTTAAGTTGCCATAAAAAGGAAATGCGCCTTCTAAAGCACGTACTTTAACCAATTTTGTTCCCTCATTTTTTGGAAAAGCAGCCATTGACACAAAATTGACTTCAGAAGCAGCAGCTTTTAAAGAATCGATAATGTGAAGTACTTTTTTAGATGGTTTTTTTCTACTATCAATTATAAAATCAGCACCCATTAAGGATTTTGATTGAGTTTTGATATTGTTTTTTAAATTATCACTAAATAACTGAATGGAAACTACAGCTGCAATTCCTAAAATTATAGACGCCATAAATAATAGCAATCGAGAAAGACTAGCTTTACCATCTCTCCATGCCATTTTTAACAACCAATTTAAACCTGCTTTACCGTGTTTTGTATTCATTAAACTATGGCTGTTTTTTCATTTGAAACAATTTTTCCTCCTTTTAACCTTAAAATTTGTTGCGTTCTTTTTGCTAAATCTAAATCGTGAGTAATAATCACTAAAGTGGTTCCAGCAGCTTTGTTTAATTCGAAAAGCAATTGAATTACTTTTTCGCCTGTTTCTTCGTCTAAATTTCCAGTAGGCTCATCTGCAAATAAAATTGCAGGTTTATTAGAAAATGCTCTTGCCAAAGCTACTCTTTGTTGCTCTCCTCCAGACAATTGTGTTGGATAATGATGTAAACGATCTCCTAAGCCCACTTTTTCTAATAAATCTCTACCAAATTGAGCAGCATTTTTATCACTTTGCAATTCTAAAGGTACAATTACATTTTCTAAAGCAGTTAATGTGGGTAACAATTGAAAATTTTGAAAAATAAAACCCACATTTTGGTTTCGTAACTCAGCACGTTCATCTTCATTTAAATCAGAAAGTACTGTGCCACATAATTCTACAGAACCGTTTGTAGGATAATCTAAACCAGCACATAAACCTAACAAAGTGGTTTTTCCACTTCCAGAAGGGCCTACTATAGAAAAAATGCTTCCTTTTTCTACTTCAAAAGAAATGTGATGTAATACTGTTAATTGTTTAGAACCACTTGTATAAGTCTTCTCTAAATCAGTAATCTTTAATATATTTGACATTAATAAAGCTTTAATTAAAAAAGTTTTATGAGGATTTTTCCTCAAATTTTTCATTACAACTGACATTCTCGTGAAAACGAAAACCTAATAACTATGCTGAAGCTGAAAAATAATCAATTGAATAACAAAAGTACCAATGTTACGCTTAGAATTTTCTTAAAGTTATCTTATTGTTTGCTATTTGTATGCTTATTTTCTTGTGCTGGAGATACCAAATCTAAAAAAGAAAATTCAACGACAATAGAACAGGAAACAATTATTAAATCTGAACCTGAAACCACATCACAAAGAATTGTGTTTTTTGGTGATAGTTTAACAGCAGGTTATGGTTTAGAGGATGTTAACAATGCTTTTCCTGGAATTATTCAAAGTAAAATAGACAGTTTAGGCCTTGACTATACTGTAGTAAATTCTGGGGTTAGTGGCGAAACTACTGCAGGTGGAAAAAATAGAATTGATTGGGTTTTAAACCAAAAACCAACTGTTTTTATTTTAGAATTGGGTGCTAATGATGGTTTACGAGGTGTGCCTTTAACTGAAACCAAAAGTAATTTACAACATATTATAACAGCTGTACAAACCAAATACCCTAAAACAAAACTAGTATTGGCAGGCATGCAAATTCCGCCAAATATGGGACAGGAGTATACCAACGAATTCAAGAATATATTTCCAAATTTGGCTAAAAAAAATAACATTTCGTTAGTTCCTTTTCTTTTAGAAAATGTTGGTGGTATTCCTAGTTTAAATCAAGCTGATGGGATTCATCCGACTAAAAAAGGGCATAGAATACTAGCTAAAAATGTTTGGGAAGTTTTAAAACCGATGTTATAAATAAAAAGTAGCTATACTTTACATATTAATTATAGTATATTTGAATTACTTAACATTAATTTAATAACGTTATTCTTTTGAAGTCCCTCATAACATTACTGCTTAGTATTTTTAGCTGGTATGCATTTGCAAATACAAATATTACAAATGATGTTACCTTAAGAAAAATTAGTGAACAAGAATTATCAACCCAAAAAAAAATAACCCTGGATTCAGGATGGTCATTCTACTGGAACGAATTAATTTCACCAGGAGAATTTGAGGGTAAAACCCCTTTAGGCACAGTAAAAACGAATTCTTGGACAAAGTTTTTAGATAGCTCTCAATCTGCTTTACCTTCTTTAGGATTTGCAACGTATCGATTAAAAATAGCTTTACCTAAGGATAGAAAAAATCTTTCTTTATACATTCCAAGAATCATCGGCTCTTATAAAATTTGGGTAAATGGTGTATTTATACAAGAGATAGGACATGTAGGTACTACTAAAGAAACAACACAGCACAGAAAATTTACTGATGTTATAGATTTAGAGTCTCAAGAAAATACTTTTGATATAGTTATACAGGTAGCGAATTTTTATCATAGAAATGGTGGAATAACCAGTCCTTTAATTTTGGGGCCCACAGAAACACTCTCATATAACAAATCTATAGAGGTGATGATAGATATGTTTAACATAGGAAGTTTTTCTTTTATTGGTTTTTTATTCTTGATTTTTTACGTTCTTTATTGGAATAAAGATAAGGCTATATTGTATTTTGCAGTTTTATGTATAGCAATTTCTTATAGAACATTTATTTACAGCTATGTGCCCTTATTTAATGCTTTAGAAAATATAAATGGTATTTTGTTAATTAAAACAGAGTACATAGCTACCTATATTGCTGTACTTTTTGCATGCCTGTACTTTGCATTAATTTTAAAAGACTTTATATACAAATGGTATAATAAAGTAATTATTAGTGCTACAGTTGTACTTTTACTTTTAGTTATTTTATTGCCTTCACCTCATTTTACGAAGCTTACTTCTCCTTTTTTAGTATACGTATTGTTGAATATTATTTACTTATTATTTGCAACTATGAAATCTGTTTTTGCTAAAAGTTCTATTACTAAATTATTATTAGTAAGTTTAATTTTTGGCATGATTACCCTAGCAACACATGTGTTATTTTTTATAACTGAAAATGATATGGGGCTTATTTACGTTAAAACTGGTTATCTAGTAGTATTTTTATTAATATCACTTATTTTATTACAACGTTTTTCAAGCTCTTTTCAAAAACTAGAATTTGCTAAAAAGATTGCTTTAAAGCAGAAAAAAGAAATTTCTCAAAAATCTAGAGAAATTTCTAAAGTAAACTCAAAACTACAAGAGAATTTAAAGTTACTTAAAGAACACATTACAGAGTTAGATGATTTTAACCACATTGTTTCTCACGATTTAAAATCGCCTTTGGTTTCAGTTTACACCTTAGTTTCTTTTATAGAAGAAGATTTAAAAGGTAATATAGATGCTAATGTAAAAGGTCATGTTAACATGTTAAAGGATGTAGTTTCTAAAATGGAAGCTTCTATTAATGGTCTTTTAGCTTACGCTAAAGTAGCAAAAACAGCCAAGAAAAAAGAAGTGTTTTATATTAATGATCTTTTATTAAAAGTTTTAGATTTTGTAGATCAACAAAAAACTAGCACCCATATTTTACCTGGAAATAATATTGAAGTTTTTGCTAGTAAAATAGAGTTGGAACACGTGTTTCAAAATTTAATTAGTAACGCTATTAAGTATAATAATAAAGAAAAAGCAATAGTTGAAATAACAGTTACAGAAACCCCTAAAAATTATGTTTTTTCTGTTAGTGATAATGGCCCAGGTATTCCTGAACAATATCATGATAAAATATTTAAAATATTTAGTCAGTTAGAAACTAATCAAAATGATGTAGGCAGTACAGGAGTTGGTTTAGCTATTGTTAAAAAAATAGTATCTAAAAATAACGGTGAAATTACTGTAACTTCTGATGAAAATAAAGGACTTACCATAGAGTTTACTTGGGCTATAAATAATGGTAACTAAATAGTGTTTTTTATTATTCTTCTATAAATTGTTTGTAATGAGCAAACCTATCAAATATTTGCTCTACATAAATAAAAGGCTCTGTACCTCTTACATAACCATATTTTATAAAAGGTTTGTTATAGTTTTTAGGGAATCGTAAAGCCAACAACATTTTGTCTACATTATCTTCCCAAACCAAAGGGTTTAATTTATTATAATCTGCCAATCTTTGAGCGTCTCTAACATGAGAATAACCACAATTAAAAGAAGCTAACGTAAATTTTATACGGTCTATTTCATCTGGAATATCTGTAAATCTATCGTAAATTTGACTCAAATATGTTGTACCTCCTCTAATGCTTTGTACAGGGTCTGTTACATCTGTAATACCTAAATCTTCTGCTGTTGGTGGCATAATTTGCATTAACCCCTTTGCACCTGCCCAAGATTTGGCCTTAGGATTAAATTTTGATTCTTGATAAATTTGAGAAGCCAATAAACGCCAATCCCAACCAAGTTTTTTGGTGTATTTTTTTATTAAATTATCATATTCACTTATTTGATTGTTTTTTAAACTATAATACTCACTTTTTACTCTTCGTTTATAAAAGCGTTTATTTTCAAAATACTTATTATAAATTACAAAATAATCTGTTTGTTTTCTTTGCCCTTTAATCCACTCATTGATAACTTTTTTAAAGTTTTTAGATTTTTTTCTGGTAACCCAGGCAATTCTTTGAGAAAAAGAAATTGGCACATCTATTTTTAAAATAGGATTACTAGAAGCATTAATTTTAGCCAAATTTTCATCTGCTATTGTATATTTAATATCACCATTAACTACCATATCTATAATTTCTCCTGTAGATAATTTACTATCTAAGGTGTCTATGTAAATATCTCCTCCTATTTCGTTAGAAAGACTTACAACACGTTCATAATAAGACGAGTTTTTACGTATAGAAACTGTATCTCCAATTAAATCCATAGGGTCATCAATAACTTGGTTTTGAAGTGCACTCCAAGATATTGTTCTAAAGTTATCAGGTTTTTTTTGTACCAAAACTTGTTTGGTTAAATATAAATAATCTGTAAAATCTACTTCCCATTTTCTCTGGTTAGTAATTGTCATTCCGTGAGCAATTAAATCAACATCTCCTCTATTTAAAACTTCGAAATGATTATCTAAGTTTTCAGAAACTACAATTTCTAGTTTTAAATCTAAATGTTTAGCTAAACGTTGTAGGAGTTCATACTCAAAGCCCATAGGTTGGCCTTTGTACAAAAAATAACTAGTGCTACTATATACTACAAGTGCTTTTAGTATGCCATCTTCTTTTATTTCATCTAAATCTCTTGTTGATGAATTTGCTACAATTTCGTTAAATTCTTCTTGTGGTAATTTTTCACTTTTGCTAGCATTATTACAGGATGTAATACATACTAGGAAAATAACGTATAAAGCTAATTTTAATTTATTTTGAGATAACATGCTATGAAAATAGCTGAAATTTCTGAAAATTAAAAATTATTGAACCCTTATTGTTTTTATTATAAAACTTAAACTTATTTATATAATATAAAAACGCAGTGAAATACAAATAAAACCAATTGTATTGTTATTTTGATTTTATTAGAAAGAATAGGTAAAATATACTAAGTTAACAGGCAATGTGGTATTTTACATTTTGTTTAATGTAACTTTTCAATACTCCTTTGTTTTTTAAATCGTCCATAATAGTATATAATGACAAAATCATATTTACATTATCTACTTTGTCTAAAATTTGGAAACTAGTTAATGGCTCACATTTAATAACGTCTAACACAGATAACTCTAACTCAGTGAAGTTATTTTTTTTCATAGCTTTTTTTTAAGATTTTAAATATACAACAATATTTTTAATGACATTTTATACAGATGTAAAACTATTATTTTAAATTATTTAGGAAAGCTTTGAAAATATAAAAGGTTATTTTATTTAAAAAATAAAATAACCTTGATTAGTGTTTATGTTTTTTTAGTATTAAGCTGCGTAATGATACTTTTGATCTTGTTTCATATAGCTTTTTAAAATGCCTTTGCTACTTAATTTATCTAAGATGTTGTACAAAGATAAAATCATTGAAACATTTTCTACTTTGTTAAGAATCTCGAAACTAGTTAAGTGTTCTTTTTGTACGGCATTAAGTACAGACTGCTCTTCAGCAGATAAGTTTGTAGTTAACATAAGGGGTTGTTTTAGGGTTAAAATTAAAAATTATTAACAAACATAATAAAAATTGTTAATAAAAACAAAAAAAAGTAAGCTAAGCTATTTATAGGTAATAGCTCAGCTTACTTTTGTTCTATAAGTTCATAAACTTTGATCTGTTATGCCTCTCCCCTTGCAGGATAATTTTCTTTAAGAATATAATCAATTCCGTTTAAAACATCTTTAAAATCTGGTCTTCCAAAAGGCATAGACTGTATTGACTCCCAATATATTTTATGATCTTTATCTAATAAAAATAAACCTGGTTCAACAAATTCATTCGGTTCTTTATCACTAATTCCCTTAGAAACAAACAATCCCCACTCTCTACCTTCATCAATAGAAAGTTCGTAACCAACAGGAATAGATTCTATATCCCATTCTTTATATGTTTTTTTAGCTCTTTCTTCACTGTCTGTGCTAATCGCAATTATATTTACCCCTCTTTCTGTGAAATCATTAACTTTTTTCTGTAAATCTTCAAGTTGTTTTTTACAAACAGGACAATGCAGTCCTCTATAAAAAAGGATTAATGTAAAGTTTTCTGGAGATTGATCTTGCAGACTCCATTTTGTATCATTAACTAAGTTTATATCTAATTTTGGTACTTTTTGTCTTGGTTTAATCATTATTTTTCTTTTAAGCGGTTTGTTCTTTATTTGCGTTTATTTTTGGATAATCTGTGTAGCCTTTTGGGCCAGGAACGTAAAATGTTTCTTCATCCCAATCTGCTAATTCTTGATTTTTTTCAAATCGTTTTACTAAATCTGGGTTCGAAATAAAAAGTTTTCCAAATGCAACTAAGTCTGCATTACCTTCTTCTATAATCTTATTTCCAGATTTTTCATCAAACCCAGCATTTATCATTAATGTTCCATTATACAATGGTCTAAAATGTTCTGCTATATTTTGTACAGCAAAAGAAACATCAGAAACATCATTAAAAGGCTCTGATAAGTGCACATAAGCCAAATCGTAATTATTTAATTTCTTAATGACATACTCAAAAGTAGGTATGGTTTCTTCATCCATTTCCATACCAAATATACCATGTAATGAAGGATTGAATCTAGCTCCTATTTTTCTCTCAGGAATAACTTCTTTAACAGCATCTAATACTTCAAAGAAAAAACGAGCTCTATTTTCTATACTACCTCCATAATCGTCTGTTCTTATATTCGAGGTTTTGTTAAAAAATTGATGAAATAAATATCCATTAGAAGAATGAATTTCTACCCCATCAAAACCAGCTTCAATAGCATTTTTTGCTGCGTTTTTAAAATCTGTAATGGTTTGATTAAGATCCTCTTTGGTCATTTCTTTAGGAACTACTGTATCCTTTTCTCCTTTAGGAGTAAAAACTTTTGCATTTGCATTTAAAGCTGAAGGGGCTAAAGGCAGTTCTCCATCATGAAAATCAGGATGCGAGATACGACCTACATGCCATAGTTGAATAAAGATTTTACCTCCTTTGTCATGAACTCTTTTGGTTACTTTTTTCCAACCTTCAACTTGTTCTTTTGAGTGAATTCCTGGAGTATTAATATATCCAACTGCTCTTTCAGATACTTGAGAGCCTTCTGTAATTATTAAACCTGCAGACGCTCTTTGTTCGTAGTACAAACCTTGTAAATCATCTGTTGGTACATTACCTTCATTATTTGCTCTACTTCTTGTCATTGGTGCCATTACCACTCTGTTTTTTAGTGGTAAATTAGTTATGTTATTAAAATTTTGTAATAAAAATTTAGTTGTCATTGTTCTATTTTAATGTATTGAAATCTTATATTTTTTTATTTTAAAAATGATGATTTCAATTAGTAAGTTGCCATTTTATCTTTCTTTTTAGTCAATTGCTTTTCTAAATCTTTAACTGATTCCTGAATAGAACTTATAAAATTATCATGACTTGCTTCTGCAAATAAACGTGGTCCAGGAACACTTACCCTTATGTTGCAAATTTTTCCTGTATCATCAGAAGAAGTGTTTTCTGTTTTAAAGAACACATCAGCTCTTATTATCATTTCAAATTTATTGTACAATTTTTCTAGACGTTCTTTTGCATAACTTTCTAATCTTTCACTTGCTTCAACATCATGGTATTCAAAATTAATTATCATCTTTATCTGTATTTAAAATTTATAATACTCAAATGTAATTTGAAACTAAAAAGAAACTTTGCTGAAATGCTATTTTATTGAACTCAATTCAACTCTTAACATCATTTTAAGAATATGTTATTTTCTTTTTCTTGAAGTAATAAAATATACGCCAGTTAATAAAACACCAGATGCTATTAAAGATTGTGTAGAAAGAGTTTCGTTTAAAAAATACCAACCCATAAATAGTGCAATTACAGGATTTACATAGGCAGATGTTGACACTTTTTCTGGAGACACATTTTTAAGAAGAAAATTAAATGCTGTAAAAGCAATAATACCCCCAAAAACAATTAATAAAAACATTGCTAACTGAACTTTTGAACTCCATTGTATTGGAGAGCTCCATGGTTCATTTGAAGCTAAACTCATTAAAAATAAAATAAAACCTGCTATTAACATTTGATAACCAGTAGTAACCATAAAACTTTTAGGTAAATTTGCTTTGGCTACAAAAACACTACCATAGCTATAACTTAAAACACAAGTGAGTATCATAAATATACCTAAAACAGTATCATCAGAAGTAATTAATTGTTTTTGACTTACCAATAAATACATTCCTGTAATTCCTAGAATTACACCAATAATAGATTTTCTTTGAAACGGCTTTCTATCTATAAGTCTTAATAATAGTAATACAAATAATGGTTGTGTTGATGCAATTAGAGCACCAAAACCGCTATCTACATAACGTAAAGCCCAGACAAAAACTCCATTTCCATATACTAAAAAGAAGAAAGATGCTATTGCTGAATTTAACAATTGCTTTTTTGTGATTTTTAATTTTTGATTTAAAAATACTGCTAACAGCAGCATTAAAAAACCAGCAATAAAAAAACGAATAGCCGCTAAAAAAAAGGGA
>CAXBAC010000040.1:0-11835 GCA_963973485.1 uncultured Polaribacter sp.
TTAATTATACAAAAAAACCTAATGAAACAATATTACTCGCTATTATAGACAATATTAAAGATATTGATCCTATGTGGCTGCTTACAGGAACAAAAAAAGAAGATGTTATAATTAGTACCCCTAAAAATAACAGTAATACTAAAAATACCCCTGAAACTGAAATTCACTCCCCCATTGAATTTCACATAAAAAAAATAGTAAAGGAGCAAGTGAAAGAATTATCGAAAGAAATTCTTGAAAGAATATCAAATATCGAAGAGTCTGTTAAAGAAGCTAACCCCTAGTTCTGCTTGAAGAATAGAAAAAGTTTTAACTCTTTAGCATGTTGATCCCTAAACAATGTGATATTGAAAAGGACCTTCGGTATTTGATTAGCTTCTTTCTTATTAAAATCCCCTTATTAATACCCCTAAAATTACCCCTAAAAAAAAGCCTTCTCAATGAGAAGGCTTTTTTAATATCTGGGTGGAAGATGGGGCTCGAACCCACGACTTTCGGTACCACAAACCGACGCTCTAACCAACTGAGCTACAACCACCATTTGTTTGCGAGTGCAAATATAATTAATTTTATAATTTAGTAAAGAAAAAATTAAAATATTTTATCTAAATTTTTTATTGCAACATAACGTTCTGTTGTAAAACCTTCTGCAAAATCAACACCCACAAGCCTGCCTAAATCTCTTGCTCTATAATGTACACTATCTATAAAATTTTTACTAGTAATAGGTGTTTCTGGTTCATCACTCTCAGGATCAAAAAATTGCGATGAATAAGCAAGGACAGCTTTTGTTTTAAAATCAATAAAATTAGTTACGTCAACTACAAAATGAGGCTCAATATTTTTCCATTGTATATAATGATATACATTTTCTGGCCTCCAATTATCTTGTTTTTTTCCTTCTAATTCAGTTTCAATTTTTATTAATCCACTTAAAAAACAAGCATCAGAAACAAGTTTACTACCTTTACCATGATCTATATGTCTATCCTCAATAGCATTACAAAGCACAGTTTTGGGTTTATATTTTCGAATTATTTTAATAATCTCTAATTGATGTTCTTTATCATTTTTAAAAAAACCATCTGCAAAACCTAAATTTTCTCGAACTTGTACTCCTAATATTTTAGCAGCATTTTTTGCTTCAACAGTTCTTAATTCTGCAGAACCTCTAGTGCCTAACTCACCTCTAGTTAAATCTACAATTCCTACTTTTTTTCCTAAAGAAACTTCTTTTGCAATTGTTGCTCCACAACCTAACTCCACATCATCTGGATGTGCTCCAAATGCCAATATATCTAATTTCATTATTTTGATTTTTCTAAAGCCTGTTCTATATCTGCAATTAAATCTTCTGGTTCTTCTATACCTACTGAGAAACGAATTAACCCATCTTTTATTCCTCTTGACAATCGTTCTTCTTCACTTAAAAGTGCGTGTGTTGTTTGTGCTGGGCTAACTGTTGTACTTTCTAAACCTGCTAAACTCATAGAAGGTTTTATCAGTTCTAAATTGCTTTGAAAATGCATAGCATCTATACCTTCTTTTAACTCAAAAGACAACATTGCTCCAAAACCATTCATCTGTTTTTTTGCTAGTTCATACTGTGGATGACTTAGTAATCCTGGGTAATAAACTTCATCAAAATCAGTACTTTTTTCTAAATACTCTGCAATAATTTGAGCATTTTTAGTCTGCTCTTTTACACGCAAATTCAAAGTTTTTAAACTTCTTTCTAGTAACCAAACAGTTTGATCGCTTAAATTTCCTCCTAAATTAATGGCTGTATTCCAAATTTGTTCGATATGTTTTTCAGAGCCTGCAACAGCACCAGCAGAAATATCTGAATGCCCACCCATATATTTAGTTGCAGAGTGAATTACAATATCAATACCAAAATCTGCTGGATTTTGATTTATTGGTGATGCAAAAGTGTTATCAATCATAGTTATTATATCATTGTCCTTTGCTAGAGATGCAATTGATTTCATATCTGTAATGCCTAATAAAGGGTTTGAAGGCGTTTCAATGTACAAAATTTTAGTATTTTCTTTTATCAAAGGAATAAAGTCTTCAACCTTATCTGATGCTGTAAATGAATATTCAATTCCATATTTATCAAATTCAGATACAATAAAGTTATAAGTTCCTCCATATATAACTTGTTGAATAATTACATGGTCTCCTCTTTTTAAGAAAGCTAACATTGCAGAAGAAATTGCAGCCATTCCAGAACTAAAAATTAAACCTGCTTCTGTATGTTCTAAAGCAGCAATTTTTTTGCATAACATTTCTTGATTTGGTGTGTTGTAATAACGTGGATAACGTTTTACGTCTACCCCATCAAAAGCATAAGAGGTAGACATATATATAGGTGAAACTGCCCCTTTAAACTGTTGATCTTTCACTTCACCAACATGAACACATATGGTATTTATTCCTAGTTTTTTTGAATCTTTCATAAATAAATTTAGAATTGCTAATTTAATAAAACAATTATACTTGTATAGTTTTCCATTTTCCTTTTTTAAACAACCATATACCAATAATTGCAATTAAAACTTCTGCAAATGTTATCGATATAAAAACCCCTACTGGTCCTAAATCTAACCAAATTGCTGTAATATATGCTAGTGGTAACTGAAAGAGCCAAAAGCAAACAAAATTAATATAGGTTGGTGTTTTTGTATCTCCTGCTCCATTAAAAGACTGAATTACAACCATTCCATATCCATAGAAAATATATCCAGCTGCAATAATTTGTAAGCACAATGCTCCATATTTTACAACCACATCATTATCAGAAAACCAACTTAAGAACGTTTGTGCAAAACATATATAAATTATTGAAACAAAACCCATAAAATAAGCACTATATTTTCCTGTTTTCCAAACAGATAATTCAGCTCTATCAGGTTTTTTTGCACCTAAATTTTGGCCTACTAAAGTAGCAGCTGCATTACTTAAACCCCAAGCAGGCATGAATGTAAACATCATAATTCTTATAGCAATAGTATAGCCTGCTAAAACTTCGCTACCAAACTCAGCCATAATTCTCATTAAAAAAAGCCAACTAGATGTACCTATTAAAAATTGTCCAATTCCACCTAAAGAAACCTTAATTAAATTCCACATTACTGCAACTTTAATTACAATATCTTTAAATAAAATTTTGATTTTACCTACTCCATAAAAGAGAATAAAAAGTTGAGCTATTACAGCTGTTCCTCTTCCTATTGTGGTTGCAATTGCTGCACCTTCTACTCCATATGCAGGAATTGGCCCAAAGCCAAAAATGAACATAGGATCTAAAATTATATTCAATCCATTAGAGAGTATTAACGTCCACATGGCTATTGAAGCATTTCCTGCGCCTCTAAAAATCGCATTAATTAGAAAAAGCAATACTACAGTAATATTACCTGTAAGTAATATTTTTGTGTAGCCAAAACCTTCATCAATTAAAGAGGATTCACCTCCCATTAATGCTAAAATTTCTTTAGGATATAAAAAACCTATTATACTTATAAGTATAGATATAAAAACCCCTAAAAAAATAACTTGCACAGCAGTTTGATTGGCACCTACTCTATTATTCTCACCAATGCTTCGAGCAACAACTGCAGTTGCAGCCATACTGAGTCCAATTGCTACAGCATAGACTAATGTTAAAACTGATTCTGTTAAACCAACAGTGGCTACTGCATTTACACTTACTTGAGATACATAAATAATATCTACCAAAGCAAAAATTGATTCCATTAACATTTCCAAAATCATTGGAATTGCTAACATAAAAATTGCTTTTTTAATACTTCCTGTTGTAAAATCTTCCTGTTTACCTAAAACAGCGTCTTTAAAAAGAGTAATTATATTTTGTTTTGATTGATTGTGTTCTGACATTTCTAAAAATTGAAATAAGTACTATTATCAATGAAAAGTTACCATTGATTTATTTTGGATTCGCATTAATACGAATAAGTCGAAATATAGAATTATACAATCATAAGATTACAATAATACAAAAAAAGTATCTATAATTTCAATATCTTCGTATTATGATAACTATTTTAATTGTTGGTAAAGGAAATGTTGCTACTCATTTGTATACTGCTTTTTTAAAAGTAAGTCATATAGAGGTGACTCAAATTAGTTCAAGAAAACTTGATCAAATTTCCTCTACAGATGTTACTATTATTGCAGTTTCAGATGATGCCATAAGTGAAGTGTCTGCAAAAATTAAAAACAGTTTTGTTGTGCATACTTCAGGAAGTGCTTCTATTTACGATTTAGAAAATAAAGGAAGAAAAGGTGTTTTTTATATGCTACAAACCTTTTCTAAAGACAAAAAAATAGACTTTACAAAAGTACCTTTCTGTTTAGAAGCAGAGAATGAAAAAGATTTTAAGTTATTAGAAGATATCGCTAAATCAATTGGAGAAAATATTTATTCTATTAACTCAAATCAACGAAAAATACTACATGTAGCTGCTGTTTTTGCGAATAACTTCACGAATCACATGTATAAAATTTCTAATGATATTTGCGAAGAGAATGATGTTCCTTTTGAAATATTACATCCTTTAATTTTTGAAACATCAGAAAAAATAAAAAGTTTATCACCCAAAAAAGCGCAAACTGGTCCTGCAAAAAGAAATGATCAAAAAACAATAAAAAATCATTTAAATTTGTTGGACTCTAAACAACAAGAAATTTATAAACTCTTAACAAAATCAATCCTAAATGGAGATTAGTTACAAACAATTATTATCTAAAATAACAACATTTATATTTGATGTTGATGGTGTATTAACCAACGGAATGTTAACCATAATGCCAGATGGAGAATTGGTGAGACATATGAATGTTAAAGATGGTTATGCCATGAAGATTGCTTTAGCCAAAGGGTTTAAAGTATGTATTATTTCAGGTGGCACAAATCAAGCTGTAAAAAGTAGATTAGCAGCTTTGGGTATTAAAGACATATATTTAGGTGCTCACGATAAAATTAAACAATACAATGAAATTGTAAAAAACTACAATTTAAAGCCTGAAAATGTGTTGTATATGGGTGATGACATTCCAGATTTACCTGTAATGCAACAAATTGGTTTACCTACTTGCCCAAATGATGCAGTTCCTGAAGTTCAGGCAGCTGCTAAATACATTTCAAACATAAAAGGTGGTGAAGGTTGTGTTAGAGATGTAATTGAACAAGTACTTAAAGTACAAGGAAAATGGAATAATTATTTTGATGCAGAAGCATAAAAACAACTTTATATTATGAAAAAAACAGTAACTATTATTTTTCTATTATTTGCTTTTTCAATGAATGCGCAAACTATTTTTGGAAAATGGAACTCTACAAGTGATGAAACTGGTGAAGTAGATTCTGTTGTAGAAGTGTATGAAAAAAACGGTAAAGCTTTCGCTAAGATTATAGAAATTAAAAATCCTGATAGAAAAAATGCAGTTTGCACAGAATGTGAAGGGGAAAACAAAAATAAAAGAATTTTAGGCTTAAACATTTTAACAGGCTTAGAAAAAAATGATGATGAATGGTCTGGAGGGGAAATCTTAGATCCTAGAAATGGAAAAGTCTATAAATGTTATATTGAGCTAGTAAAAGACAACAAACTAAAACTTAGAGGTTATATTGGTGTTTCTCTTTTTGGAAAAACAAAATATTGGTATAGAGCAGAATAGAAATTTAATAATCTAAATTAATTCCTTTCCTCTAACATGGGTACAAAAGCAAAATCACCCAATTCTTGCTTTTCAAATTCTTTGTTTGATTTTCTAATAAATAATGTCATAATTTGAGAAGAATCTCCAACAGGAATTAACAACATACCTCCTACTTTCAATTGCGCTAATAAAGGCTTAGGTACAAAAGGTGCACCAGCAGTAACAATAATTTTATCAAATGGCGCTTGTTCAGGCAAACCTTTGTAACCATCACCAAAAATAAAACGTTTGGGTTTATAGTGCAATTTTGGTAAAAAGTTAGCTGTTTTTTTAAACAGCTCATGTTGTCTTTCAATAGTATACACTTCTGCTTTAAGCTCTAATAAAACAGCTGTTTGATAACCAGAACCTGTACCTATTTCTAATACTTTATCAGCAGGCTTAATTTGTAAAGTTTGCGATTGAAAAGCAACTGTATAAGGTTGCGAAATAGTTTGTTCTGCAGCAATTGGAAATGCTTTATCTTGATATGCATGAGACTCAAAACTAGAATCTATAAACAAATGTCTAGGTATTTTGCTAACTGCATTTAACACATTCTTATCAGTAATGCCTTTTGCCTCTAAAACAGTTACCAACTGATTTCGAAGCCCTTGATGTTTTGAAGTATCTTTCAATTGTATCCTTGTTTCAAAATCTAAAAATAGTAATATTTCTAAAAAAACTCTTATAAAATTGTATCTTTGTTTTTGGTTGATTTTTTAATAAAATCTACTAAAAAGTTCATCCTTTTATTTGAACGAATAAAACATAAAAATACTCTATAATTAGAGTGAAACAAAATATATTTATATGCTAAAAGTTGGGGTTTTAGGTGCAGGTCATTTAGGTAAAATTCATCTCCGTTTATTACAAAGTTCAACAAAATACAATTTGGTTGGTTTTTATGATCCTTCTAAAGAAAATGCAGCAAAAGTTAGTGCCGATTTTGGTTACAAAGCTTTTGATTCTATTGATGAATTAATTGATGCTGTAGAAGTTGTAGACATTGTAACTCCTACTCTTTCTCATTTTGAATGTGCTGAAAAAGCCATTAAAAAAGGGTGTCATATTTTTGTTGAAAAACCTATTGCAAAAACTATTTTAGAAGCAGAAGCTATAAAAACATTAGCAAGTCAACATCATGTAAAAGGTCAAGTTGGTCATGTAGAGCGTTTTAACCCTGCTTTTATTGCAGTAAAAGACAAGATAAATAATCCTATGTTTATTGAAACGCATAGGTTGGCTGAATTTAATCCAAGAGGAACAGATGTACCTGTTGTTTTAGATTTGATGATACATGATATAGACATTATATTATCCGTAGTAAAATCTAAAGTAAAAAATGTACACGCAAGTGGAATTTCAGTAATTTCTGAAACACCAGATATTGCAAATGCAAGAATTGAATTTGAGAATGGTTGTGTTGCTAATTTAACAGCAAGTAGAATTTCTATGAAAAATATGCGTAAAACACGCTTTTTTCAAAAGGATGCCTATATTTCTGTGAATTTTTTGAGTAAAGAATCAGAAATTGTAAGAATACAAGATGCTCCAGAAAATTTAGATGAATTTGCAATGGTGCTAAAAAACGATGCTGGTGTAGAAAAGCAGATTTACCTTGAGAATCCAGAAGTAACAGAAAACAATGCTATTTTAGATGAATTAGAAACTTTTGCTGATGCAATTGTTAATGATACCAGCCCAATTGTTTCTTTAAGCAATGGTACAGAAGCTTTACGAATTGCGCAATGGGTAATAGATTGTTTTAAAACAGAAGAAGATTTATAAATTATAAAATTAAATATAAAAAAATGAAAAATATAGCTGTAATTGGTGCAGGAACAATGGGAAATGGAATTGCACATACTTTTGCGCAATTTGATTATAATGTACAATTAATTGATGTTTCTGAAAAAGCTCTTGAAAAAGGAATTGCTACTATTTCTAAAAATTTAGATAGAATGGTTGCTAAAGAAAAAATTACAGAAGATGATAAAAAAAATACACTTGCTAATATTACTACCTATACTTCTATTAAAGAAGGTGTAAAATATGCAAGTTTAGTTGTTGAAGCTGCTACAGAAAACGTAGCTTTAAAATCAAAAATATTTAGAGAGTTGGATGAAGTTTGTCCAGAAGACACCATTTTAGCTACAAATACATCTTCTATTTCAATTACACAAATTGCTGCAGAAACTAACAGAGCAGACAAAGTTATAGGAATGCATTTTATGAATCCTGTACCAATCATGAAATTGGTAGAAATAATTAGAGGTTACAACACCTCTGATGAAGTAATGGATTTTACAGTTGATTTGAGCAAAAAAATTAATAAAATTCCTGTTGAAGTTAATGATTATCCAGGTTTTGTAGCAAATCGTATTTTAATGCCAATGATAAACGAATCTATTGAGACTTTATACAATGGTGTTGCTGGAGTTGCAGAAATTGATACTGTAATGAAATTAGGAATGGCACATCCAATGGGTCCATTACAATTAGCAGATTTTATAGGTTTAGATGTTTGTTTATCGATATTAAATGTAATGTATGATGGATTTAAAAATCCTAAATATGCACCTTGCCCTTTGTTAGTAAATATGGTTATGGCTGGTAAATTAGGAGTAAAATCTGGTGAAGGTTTTTACGATTATTCAGAAAGCAGAAAAGCAGAAAACGTAGCTAAAATGTTTAGTTAAACTAATGAAAATAAGAATATTAATTCTTTTTTTTTCAATTATTTCTTTAAGTATATTTAGTCAAAGTGATAAAAGAAGTAAACTAAAGCCTATGAAAATAGGCTTTTTTTATGCTTATGCATCAAATGAAATTTTTTTTCATGACGACCCAGATTATACCTATAGCACAAACACCTTAAAAGGACAAGCTTTTTATAATTTAGGAAATTGGAAAAAGCTAAAGTTTGAATTAATTGTGCAACCTCAAGTTCAGTTTATAAAACATCAACTTATAAATGAACAATTTGTATTGCCTAGCGAAAAAAATTATCTAGAAAAGAGAGCTGAATTTACACAACAGAAATCTATGAATATATATGGATTGGAGTTTGGTTTAGTTTTAAGAAAAAATCTTTTTGCTAAATTAGATATACTTGCAACTGCTGGCTTAGGTTTTACATACATTAACACAAGAACAGAGCGTTTAGCAAAAGGATTTACATTTATTGAAAATTTTTCTCTTGGTATTGAACATCAATTTATAAAAGATCATTGTATTTATTTAGGTACTACAATTGGCCATGTTTCTAACTTGAATTTTAAACAGCCTAATAGTGGCTACAATATTTTAGGTTTTGAAATTGGCTATTCTTTTTACATAAACTAAAAAAGAGGGCTTCTGCCCTCTTTTTGTTTCAAACTAAGAATATATATTATTTTCCTAACCAAGAATTTAACATCCAAATGGTTTTTTCTTGCTCAGAAATTAAATCACTCATCATTGCATTTGTTCCTTCATCATCAGATTTATCTGATAAATCTAAAATTACTCTTTCAATTTTTAACAATTCAGATAATGAGGTTACCACCAATTCTACTGCCTCAACATCTTTCGAAATATCTTTTCCAACAGGCACATTAGAATTATCAATATAATCTGTAAATGTATGTAAAGGCTTTCCTTGTAAAGTTAAAATACGTTCTGCAATTTCATCGATTTTAACTTGAGCATCTGTATAAAGTTCTTCAAATTTTACGTGTAAATCAAAAAAGTTTTTACCTTTAATGTTCCAATGTAAACCTCTTAAATTTTGATAATATATTTGAAAATTTGCTAATAAACCGTTTAATTTTTCAACAGATTCTTTTGAATCTTCCCTCTCTAATCCTAAAATATTTTTAGTCATCTCGTATTGTTTTTTGTTGTTCACATCAAAATTATTAAAAAATAAAGCAACTAAACCATAATTAATATTGATAGTTTTAATATCTTTATCAAAAATTATTATACATGACAATTACCCAGCTAAAATATGTTTTATCTGTTGCTGAATACCAAAACTTTACAATTGCAGCAGAACATAGTTTTGTAACTCAACCTACGTTAAGTATGCAAATTCAAAAATTAGAAGACGAATTAGACGTACAAATATTTAATAGATCAAAAAAGCCTATTGAACTTACAGATGTAGGTAAAAAAATAGTAGAACAAGCAAAAGTTATAGTTGATGAAAGTAATCGAATTTTAGATATCGTACATCAACAAAAAGGATATATAGGAGGTGAATTTAAATTAGGAATTATACCTACTATTATGCCAACTTTACTTCCAATGTTTTTGAATAATTTCACTAAGAAATATCCAAAAGTAAAACTTGTTATTGAAGAACTTACTACAGAAGAAATTATTAGAAAATTAATTGATGGCCATATAGATGTTGCAATTGCAGCTACACCTTTAGAAAACGAAGCAATTAGAGAAAAGCCTTTATATTATGAACCTTTTGTTGGGTTAATTCTTCAAAATCATCGATTATTTAAAAACAAAAATATTACTCCAGATGAATTAGAAATGGAAGATATTCTGCTTTTAGAAGATGGACATTGTTTTAAAGACAGTGTGATAAATTTATGTAGAGCACATAAAATTGATAATAAAAAAGGCTTTCAATTACAAAGTGGAAGTTTTGATACGCTTATAAAATTATCTAAAGAAGGTTTAGGAATGACACTATTACCATATTTACATACTTTAGATTTAAATGATGTTGATAAATCTCATTTACGTGAATTTAAAAATCCACCACCTGCAAGAGAGGTAAGTTTAATTTATCATAAATCTCAATTAAAAATGCAATTGATTGAGGCTTTAAAGAAAACTATTGATGGTGTAATTAGAGGTGCAATTTCATTTTCTGATGTAGATATAATTAGTCCTATTCAAAAAAACAAAAAAGGATAAATTACTGACATTCTAAAACTTAAAAAACCCACTTAAACAAATAATTTAAGTAGGGTTTTTGTATTTTATTCTAATAAAAAACTTAAGAATACATCTGAGCTCTTAGCTCTTTAATTTTAGGATCTGCTAAATATTCATCAAAAGTTCCTAACCTATCAATAGCTCCTTTTGGTGTTAATTCAATAATTCTATTGGCAACTGTTTGAGCAAACTCATGATCATGAGTAGTAAACAAAATAGTTCCTTTAAAGTTTATTAATGAATTGTTTAATGCCTGTATAGACTCTAAATCTAAGTGGTTCGTTGGCTCATCCAATAAAAGAATATTAGCTCTTTTCATCATCATTCGAGACAACATACATCTCACTTTTTCACCTCCAGAAAGTACGTTACTTTTCTTAAGTGCTTCTTCTCCAGAAAAAATCATTTTCCCCAAAAATCCTCTTAAAAAAACTTCTTCTCTCTCTTCTTCTGTTTGCGCATATTGCCTTAACCAATCTACCAAATTCAATTCCCCATTTTGAAAAAATGATGAATTATCTAAAGGCAAATAAGATTGAGTTGTAGTAACACCCCAAGAATATTTTCCTGAATCTGCTTTTTCATTATCTGTAATTACTTGATAAAAAGCGGTTACAGCTCTTGAGTTTTTAGAAATAATTGCAACTTTATCACCTTTATTTAAGTTGATGTGAATGTTATCAAATAATTTTTCGCCTTCAAATTCTTTGCTTAAACCTTCTACATTTAAGATTTGATCTCCTGCTTCTCTATCTCTATCAAAAATAATTGCTGGGTATCTTCTGCTTGATGGTTTAATATCTTCAACATTTAACTTATCAATCATTTTTTTACGTGAAGTAGCTTGTTTAGATTTTGCTACGTTTGCAGAAAAACGACGGATAAATTCCTCTAATTCTTTCTTTTTGTCTTCAGCCTTTTTGTTTTGTTGCGCTCTTTGTTTTGCTGCTAACTGACTAGACTCGTACCAAAACGTATAATTTCCTGAGTAATGGTTGATTTTTCCAAAATCGATATCAGAAATATGAGTACAAACTGCATCTAAAAAGTGCCTGTCATGAGAAACCACAATTACACAGTTATCAAAGTTTGCGATAAAGTTTTCTAACCAAGAAATGGTTTCAAAATCCAAATCGTTTGTTGGCTCATCCATTATTAATACAT
>CAXBAC010000041.1:0-11797 GCA_963973485.1 uncultured Polaribacter sp.
GTACAAACCTAAGTTAGTAAAATATGTTCGTTTACATACTGATTACAATTCTGATAATGCTTTAAACGTTTTATTAGAAGAGTTATCTCGTGCTAAAAAACAAAGAGATGCTGTTTTAACATACTTTCAATTAGCAACAAGTAAAAAACCAATTAAGGCTAAAGAATTAGAAACTACAGCAAATGTGTCTACTAATATTTTAAAATCTTTGGTTAATAAAAATATCTTTGAGTTTTACGAAATTCAAACAGATAGAATTAATTTTAAAGGAAATACAAACGATTTAAAAACATTAAACGAATTTCAAGATAAAGCATTATCAGAAATAAAAGAAACCTTTAAAAGCAAAGATGTTACACTTTTACATGGTATTACAAGCTCTGGTAAAACAGAAGTATATACCAAGTTAATTCAAGAAGTTTTAGATACAGGCAAACAAGTACTTTTTTTATTACCAGAAATTGCATTAACTACTCAAATAATTACACGTTTACAGTTTTATTTTGGAGATCAAATTTCTGTATTTCACTCTAAGTATTCTATGAACGAAAGAGTAGAAGTATGGAATAATGTACTCGAAAACAAAACAAAAGCACAAATTATATTAGGGGCTAGATCATCTATATTTTTACCTTTTTCTAATTTAGGTTTAATTGTTGTTGATGAGGAGCATGAAACTTCTTACAAACAATTTGAACCATCACCAAGATATAATGCAAGAGACTCTGCAATAGTGTTATCTAAATTACATCAAGCAAAAATTTTATTAGGTTCTGCAACACCTTCTTTAGAGAGTTATTTTAATGCACAACAAAATAAGTATGGTTTTGTGGAATTAAATAGACGATTTGGAAATGTACAATTGCCAAAAATTGAACTGATTGATGTTAAAGAAAAGCACAAAAAGAAGGAAATGAAAGGTCATTTTTCTGATACAATGCTAAAGTTAATTCAAAATGCATTAGACGAAAAAGAACAAGTAATTTTATTCCAAAATAGGAGAGGATACTCACCAGTTGTTGAGTGTAAAACTTGTGGAATTGCTCCTCAATGTCCAAACTGCGATGTTTCTTTAACATATCATAAATACAGAAACGAGTTAAAGTGTCATTATTGTAGTTACCAAAGAGCAATGCCTAATAGTTGTGCTGCTTGTGGAAGCAATACTTTAGACACAAAAGGTTTTGGAACAGAACAAATAGAGTTAGAGTTAAAAGAATTATTTCCTGATTTTAATATCGGAAGAATGGATTTAGATACCACTCGTGGTAAATTTGGCTATCAAAAAATTATTGGCGCTTTTGAAGCGAAAGAAATCGATGTTTTAGTAGGAACTCAAATGCTCTCAAAAGGTTTAGATTTTGAGAATGTTTCTCTAGTAGGCATTTTAAATGCTGATAGTATGCTAAATTTTCCAGATTTTAGAGCACATGAAAGAGCTTATGATATGATGGTACAGGTTTCTGGTAGAGCAGGTAGAAGTAAAAAACAAGGTAATGTAGCCATACAAACTTACAATCCTTATCACCAAATATTACAGCAAGTTTCAACTACAAATTATACAGAAATGTATAAAGAACAGTTGCAAGAACGTTGGCAATACAAATATCCTCCTTATTATCGATTGATAAAAATAACCTTAAAGCATAGAGATTATAACAAAGTTGATTTAGGTGTAAATTGGTTATTTAAAGCACTATACAATTCTTTTGGAGAGCATGTATTAGGGCCAACAGCACCAGCTGTGTCAAGAATTAGGAATCAGTATATAAAAAATGTGGTTATTAAAATTCCACCAAAACAAAGTTTAGCAAATACAAAAAATCAAATTTCTAAAATTAGAAACACTTTTGAAGCTGTTAAAGATTTTAGACCAATTCGTTTTATTGTTGATGTAGACGCATATTAGATTTACCTTAAATACCTGCGACTCAATTTGGTTAACTGAACTTTTATGTTTTTTTGATTCAACTCAAAAACTTGAATATTTTTAGACTGATTTTCTTTGCCCCAATTGTAATAGGTAGTCAGTTTAAAATATGTAGGCTTATATTGTTTATTTCCTAAATACGTTAAATTTATAAGGTGATTACCCTCATTAAGTTCTTTAATAATCAACTCTTTTGAAAAATAACCTTCTTTTTTTTGAGCTATAATTAGTTCAGGATTATGTGATGCTATGTTTTGGAATTTAAAGACTTCTAATTTAGGATTTACTAACTCTACAATAAATTCTGCTTCAGAAACATTCCATTCTAAAACCATTCTTACATCACTAATAAGATTTTTAGTAGGGTCATTTATTTGTATTTTTTTTCTATTGGTTTCATAATCCAAATCGTAAACAGCCATTATTTCTGATGACATAATAGCACTAATATCATTATCGGTTATTTTAAAACCTTTTTGTAAGTAATAATTATAGGTAAACCAAAACTGATCATACTGTTTAGTAGCCAAATACGCATTCCCTAAATCTCTAAAAGACTGTTTGTTGTTAGGCTTTAAATTTATGATTTTTTTATAAGTTAGTATAGCTTTGTTATATTCATTAATTGCTTGATAATTGTAAGCAATAGCCTTTAAATCCTCTACATTTTCTGTTTCTTTTTCAAAGTCTGACAAAACTCTTAAAAGTATATTTTTAGCAACTTTCTCTCTCTTAAAATAATTAAAAACAGCTAAATGATAGTTGGTAAGATTTTTATCTAAAGCATAGCTATTTTCATAAATAGTCAATTTTTCATCATCTTTAGAAGCTTTATCGAATTTTTCTAAAAAAGGATATTTTGTATTAACGTT
Organism: uncultured Polaribacter sp.; assembly: GCA_963973485.1. Taxonomy (GTDB): domain Bacteria; phylum Bacteroidota; class Bacteroidia; order Flavobacteriales; family Flavobacteriaceae; genus Polaribacter. Next base: position 2,803 of record CAXBAC010000041.1, read on the forward strand.
TTTATATTTCTTAGCATCGTTTTTATAAAAGTCAGCATCAGTAAAATAGTAATTATTATAGTTTATGTTTTTTACATTTTCATAATCTATACTAGTGTTTACTTTTATTACTGGGTTTTTAAATTTATTATTTACTATTAATACATCTTTTACTTCCTTTATAAATATAGGATAAGGAATATCAAATTGAACATTATCAATATCCCAAATTGCTGGGCCATTTAACTCTTTACCTCTTAAATAAATAATCTCTTCACCAAAAGAATTTGTTCTAACTAACAGATCTGGAACTTTTTCGGCTATAGCTCTTGTTAAAGAAATAGCATTTTTATTTAAAGATTTACCCTCTATTTTTAAGGCTAAAAAATTAGATGCATTTTCGCCAAAAGTAGTTTCACCAAGTTTTACAACCTTATCTGGAGTTACATTAGTAATACTTGACTTAAGTTTTAAATCTAAGTTTAAAATTTTAGTAATATCTTCAATTAGCACATTAACCTTGTCTAAACCAACATAACTATAAACTAAAGTTTCGCGAGGTTTTGTTTTTATGCTATAAAACCCTTTTGCATCAGAAACTGCATAACGAAATGTGTTTTCTACTAGAATCGTTACATTTTCTAACGGTTTATTATCATGATAAACAAAACCTGAAACAGTTTTTAGATTAGTGTTTAATGAATTTTGAGATAAAAAATAGGTAGGAATTACTAAAAATAATAAAAGTAGTTTGTTTTTCATAAGGTGTCTTAAAGCAATAAATATATCAAACTTTGTTCCAAAACATATATCCTTTGAAAAAAAATATTTTGTTGAGGCAACTATTTTTAAAGTGTTGTAGTCTATATATTTGTAAGGCACTAAAAACAAGATAAGAGGCTTGAAAATTATTAAACTGCATAACCAGCAAAAATTACTCATAAAAAAAGCGAGTAAAAATAATAGAGATGCTCAACACCAATTGTTTGAGCAATATTCTCCCAAAATGTTGGGTGTTTGCAGGCAGTATGTAAAAGATTTACATCATGCAGAAGATTTATTATTACAGGGTTTTTTAAAAGTTTTTACAAACATCCACAAGTTTAAACATGAAGGTAGTTTTGAAGGTTGGATAAGAAAAATTATGGTAAATACATGTATTTCTTATTTGCGTAAAAAAAATATTATTGATTTATCTGACGAAGATTATGTATTTAATGATGCAGCTACAGAAAGTTTAGAAAATACTTCTGTAGAGGATATTCAAAAACTAATAGATCTATTACCAGAAGGTTACAAAATGGTATTTAATTTATATGCCATAGAAGGGTTTAAGCATTCAGAAATTGCTGAAAAGTTAGGCATTACTGAAAGTACATCAAAGTCGCAATTATTTAAAGCTCGTAAACAATTGCAAGAAAATTATATTAAAATGAATACAATAGTTCATGAAAACAAATAATATCGATAAAAACATAAAAGAAAAGTTACAAGAAAGAACTTTTACACCATCTGCTTCAGCTTGGGAGCGTTTATCAAATCAATTAGATGAACAACCAAAACAGAAAAAATTTGGATGGTTTTTTTATATAGGTGCAGCTGCAAGCTTATTGTTATTAGTTTCAATAAGTGTGCAAATGTTTACTAATGATAAGATAGAAGTTAATCCTTTAGAAGAAATTGTTACAACACCTATTGATACCAATGTAATTGATCAAAAAATTGATGAATTTATAAATGAAGTACCAGCAAAAGAAGCAATTGTAAAAAATGAAGCTCAAATAAAAGTGGTACGTAAAAAATTAACTACTAAAGCTGCTAAAAAAGAACAAACTCAAAAACATGTATTAAAATCAACAAAAAAAGAAATTGCTGCTATTGCAAACTCTACAGAAAAAGTTGATAAAAATGAGAAAATCAACACCAAGAAACAAGAAATAAAGTTGAATCCAAATAGAAAAATAAAAGTAAATGCAGACGATTTATTATACGCAGTTACACACTCATCAAAAGAAGTAAAAGAACATTATGCAAAACATAATATTACTAGAGATGAAATTTTAAAAACAATTAAAAGTGAGCTCAAAAAATCGAATTTAAAAGTAAATCCAAATACTATTTTAGCAGAAGTTGAACGCTCTATAGATGATGATGTTTTTCAAAATAACTTTTTAAAATCATTAAAAAATAAAGTATCAGATATTGCTTCTGCCATTGCTTCAAGAAATGATTAAGTAAAGATTATAATCAAATAACAAATAAATTTTAAACTCAACAAAATGAAAGGAATACTACTTGCACTAGTGTTGTTATGCACAACCATTGCACAATCTCAAGAAAAAACATTCGAAAAAGAAGTTAAAAAAATCTCTAAAAAAATAGAATTAATTACCAAGCAACAAAAAGATTCTCTAAAAGTTAAAGTTTTAAAAATCGACAAAAGATTAGAAAAAGGTGAAATAAAAAAGGAAACTGCAGAAAATTTAAAAAAAGAAATTGCAACATATCATGCAAGAAAAATAGAAAAACTTGTTGGCGAGCAAGAAGCATTACTACAAGTTTTAGTTCAAGATAAAATCAACGGAAAAATTGCGAGTTCAGAAGAAAACATCACGAATGAAGATGAAGACAATACGTTTACTATTGGTAACAAAGTTTTTAAGTTAAATATTTCTGAAGGCGACTTAGAAGAACGCAACAACAAAAGAAAACAAAGATGGGAGAGTAGAAATAAGCACCAAAGAACAACAACTACACAGTTTATTTTTGCAATGGGAATAAATAATGTCTTGACTGACCATGACCTCTCTACTTTAGGCGACGAATACCAAACTTGGAGATCTCGTTTTTATGAATTAGGTTTTTCTTGGAAAACAAGACTTACAAAAGAACCATCACAGTTTTACTTTAAATATGGTATTTCTTTTTTATGGAATAACTTAAGATTAGAAGGCAATAGAATACATGTTAAAAATGGAGATGCAACAGAGATTCAAAATTTTGGTGATGATTTATCAGAAAGTAGATTACGTCATGTGCAAATGAATTTCCCTATGCATTTAGAGTGGGATTTATCAAAAAACAAAATATACAAAGATGGTAGAGTTAGAGATAGAACAAACGATGCTGTTCGTTTAGGACTTGGTGGTTTCTTTGGCTTTAAATTAGGAACCAGACAATATTTAGAATATGATGATTCTAATGGAGTAGAAACAAAGCAAGTGCAGTATGAAAATTTTAATATGAATACTTTTAATTACGGTTTAAGTACATATATAGGTTATAAATCAACCAGTTTTTATGTAAAGTATGATTTGAATCCGCTTTTTAAAGATACAGAAACACGTAATATTTCTTTAGGATTACGTTTAGATTTAAACTAAAAGCTCAAATTAAAAATATTAATCATGCCATTACAATTATTGTAATGGCATTTTTAATACTAATAATTATTTACGAATATTTTTTTCCCAACTTTTTCTTAAGTCTGATGATAAAATACTTGTTCCATCATGTTTCCAACCTGGAGGTTTAAACAAATACTTCACTCTATTAGAAAGTGATGTTTTAGCGTAAAAGAAATCTTTAAACATGTAATACCATTCTAAAAATGCTATTTTTATAGGATTGTAGGTTTCAATATTTTTTACCAAACCATAAATAGGTTTTTCTTTTTCTTGTTCAAAAGTTCCAAAAAATTTATCCCAAATAATCAAAATACCAGCATGATTTCTATCTAAATATTGAGGGTTCGTAGCATGATGAACTCTATGATGACTAGGCGTATTAAAAACAGCTTCAAACCATTTGGGCATTTTTTGTATCAACTCTGTGTGTATCCAATATTGATATATTAAGCTTATAGACATCTGCACTAAAACCATAACAGGGTGAAAGCCTATTAAAATTAATGGAATCCAAAAAATAAAAGTATATAAACTACCAGACCAAGTTTGTCTTAAAGCTGTACTTAAATTATATTTTTTTGATGAGTGATGTACAACATGACTCGCCCAAAAAAATCTACTTTCATGGCTAATTCTATGAAACCAATAATAACAGAAGTCTTCAGCAAAAAATAATAATACCCAAGACCACCAAACAAAAGGAATGGTAAATACTTTAAATTGATAAAAGAATAAAAAAACACTTAATACCAGTAGTTTCGTGAAAAGTCCTATAAAAACATTTCCTAAACCCATTAAAATTGATGTACCAGCATCTTTAAATTCATATTCTTCAAATTTAATTTTAATAGTTATTATAATTTCAAGTAAAACAGTTGCTACAAAAAAAGGAATAGCATAATGTATTAAATCAGGAATTTCAGGTATTTGCATGTCAGTATTTTAAAGCAGAACAATTATCGATTATAAATTTAGAAAAGATGCTATAAATATAAAAAAGTTACTATATTTGCACCCTTAAAAATAAACAATAAATTATTAATTATGAATCATTACGAAACTGTTTTCATTTTGAATCCCGTTTTATCTGATACTCAGATAAAGGAAACAGTACAAAAGTTTAATGACTATTTGGTTTCTAAAGGTGCCGAAATGATTTCTAAAGAAGATTGGGGCTTAAAAAAATTAGCTTATCCAATTCAAAAGAAAAAAAGTGGCTTTTATCACTTATTCGAATTTAAAATTGCAGGAGAAGAAATTACTGCTTTTGAATTAGAGTTTAGAAGAGATGATAGTGTTATGCGTTACTTAACTGTAAGACTTGACAAACATGCTGCTGCATGGGCTGAAAAAAGAAGAGAACTACTGTAGATTTAAGAAAAAAGGTATCAAATATATCGATTATAAAGATGCTGATTTCTTAATGTATTTAGTAAACGAACAAGGTAAAATTTTACCAAGACGTTTAACAGGAACTTCATTAAAATATCAACGTAAAGTTGCGCAAGCAATTAAAAGAGCGCGTCATTTAGCGTTAATGCCTTACGTTGGAGATATGTTAAAATAAAAAGAGGTAGAGACATGGAATTGATATTAAGACAAGACGTAGAAAATTTAGGATTTAAAGATGATATCGTAGACGTAAAAAACGGTTATGGTAGAAACTTCTTAATCCCTACAGGACAAGCAGTTTTAGCTACTTCATCTGCAAAGAAAGTTTTAGCAGAGAATTTAAAACAACGTGCTTATAAAGAAGCTAAATTAATTGAAGAAGCAAACAAAACAGCTGAAACAATTAAAGGATACGAAATTAAAATTGCATCTAAAACAGGTTCAGGAGACAAATTATTTGGTTCTGTAAACAATATAGATTTAGCTGCAGCTTTAGCAAAAGAAGGTACAGAAATCGACAAGAAATTTATTAAAGTTGTTGGAGGTTCTGTAAAAAGATTAGGTACTTATGAAGCTTCTATTAGACTTCATAGAGAAGTAGTAGCTGATATTACTTTCGATGTTATTGCAGAATAACATCACATATTTATAATACTTAAGCTCGTTAGAAATAACGAGCTTTTTTTTATTTTTGATTTTTATGAAATACAGACAACTTACCAAAGAACAATTTGAAAGTTTACACGAAGAATTTGCACGTTTTTTAGCATCACAGAAAATCGATGCTAATGAATGGAAAACAATTAAAAAAGAAAAACCTCATGTAGCAGATGAAGAAATGAATGTATTTTCTGATGTAGTTTGGGACGATGTTTTATCAAAAACAAAATACGTTGAGCACTTTTCTAAAACATCTGCAAACCTTTTTAAATGTGATGAAAAACAAATTCATAGAATAGCAATAAAGGTAAATTGGGATATAAATTTATTAGAACAAAATGGTTTTGAATGGCTCATGCAAAACCCTATGGATAATGCTGTTGATATTTATAAAGGCACCAAACCTTACACTCAAGAACGTAATTTAGAAATTTTTGATTTGATAGAAAAAGGGAGTAGTATTTCTAAAGGTGAAATATTTGATTATATAAATAGTTTAATTGCATAAAAGCAACATTAGACAAACCGTTCGTCGACACTTAAATGTAATTTACCTAACGCAAATTACATTTAAACAACCTTTTTATAATTATAATTATCTTTATAATTATTTTGTAATTTATTAAAGCTTAATACATAATTTGATTGGAAAAAACTTTAAAAATTTTATTAGTAGAAGATAATTTAATTGAAATAATGAAAATGAAAAGAACCATTTCGTTATTAAAATTAAATCATACAATAAATGAAGCCAAAAATGGTGAAGAAGCTTTGCAGGTTTTAGAAGACAAATCAAATATTCCAGATATTATTTTGTTAGATTTAAATATGCCTAAAATAAGTGGTATAGAATTTCTTAAAATTATTAAAGCAAATGATGATTTAAAGCATATTCCTACAATTATTTTAACAACATCTAACAATCAGAAAGATTTATTAGAATGCTATAAAACAGGTATGTCTGGTTATGTACTAAAGCCTTTAAAATACGAAGATTATGTCAAAAAAATAGAAAAAGTTTTGGCATACTGGAGTGTAAACGAACTAAGAAAACTTTAAAAATTATATAAACTTCTAAATCCTCAACAATAATTCTAGTAAAACTTATTATTTACTTTAATTTTTGAGTGTTAAACTGCTTTATCACTTTAAAGATTTTTTTTTAACACTAGCTAAAATATAACTGTACTAAAATAAAATGCTTTACTCTTAATTAAGCTTAAAAATAAAAAGGCAAAATTAGTTTAGTATTTTTCATTCAAATATACATATGAATGTAGAAAATATTGAAATTCTTAAAAAAGCATTAGATAGAGAACGAAAATCTAGAAAAGCAGCAGAAAAAATTCTTGAACAAAAATCTAGAAATTTACTCTTAATTTCTAAAGAATTAAAACTTACCAACTTAAAACTTCAAAAGCTTTTAGATGAAAAATCTACCCAATTAGAGGGTATTTTTGAAAACATAAATGATGCATATGTTGTACTAGATCTTTCTGGTAACATTTTAAAAATGAACAATATTGCAGAAAAAATTTTTGAACATGATAGCACTAATGTTCGAACTAGTTTGTTTTCACTTGTTCATAAAGAAGATGCAAATCACGCAAAAGATTCTTTTAAAACCTTAATAGAAAAAGGATCTATAACCAACTTTACTTGCAAAATTTTTATAAATAAAAATAACATTAAATGGGTAGAAGTAAATGCTAGCTTAGTATATAGTAACACTAAAAGACCTATTGCAGCTCAAGGTATTGTAAGAGATATTACCAATATTGTAGAGTTACAACACCAAAAAGAAAAAATTTTAAAAAAACTTAAAGAGAGTAATACTCACTTAGAAGAATATGCTCATATTGTTTCTCACGATCTAAAGTCACCTTTAAGAAATATAGAGGCGTTAGTTTCGTGGATAAAATCTGATAACTACAATAAATTTGATGAAACTACTCAAAAAAATTTTGAGCTTATTGAAAATACACTTGAAACTATGGATAATTTAATATTTAATATTCTGGAATACTCAAGTGCAAGTTCAGAAGCTAAAGAACACAAAGATGTCGATTTAAATGTATTACTACTTGAAATAAAAAACACTTTAAACTTACCCAAGCATATTTCTTTAAATATTTTAACTAAATTACCAACTATAAAAGGCGATAAAACAAAGTTTAGGCAAGTATTTCAAAACCTAATTAGTAATTCCTTAAAGTTTAATGATAAAAAAGAAGGATTTATTTATATAAACTTTAAAGAGAACGAAAAATATTATGAATTTTCTGTAGAGGATAATGGTATTGGAATTCAAGACAAATACAAAGACAAAGTTTTTGAAATTTTTCAAAGTTTACATAAAAATAAAGAATCTTCTGGAGTTGGTTTATCAATCGTAAAAAAAATTATAAAACTATATGAAGGAGATATTTGGTTTGAAAGCATACCAAATATTGGAACTAAATTTATTTTCACCCTAAAAAAATAGCAATGAAAACTGTTCAATTAAAAAAAACAAAAAATTCTGATTTTAGCTATATTACAGATAAGAAAGAATTAACAAATCCACTTGTAATTGTTTTTGGAAATAGATACATGCTAGAAAATGAAAATATTTATAATGAAGTAAAATCTATTTTTAAAGATGGCCATATTGTATTTGGTTCAACATCTGGCAATATAACTTCAACATCTGTTGATGAAGAATCAATAATAATAACTGCAATTGAATTTGAAAAAAGTATTTACAAAATAAAAACTACCAATGTTTTAAGGTCTGATAATGAAATAGACAGCATAGAAGTTGGTAAGAAATTGATTGAACAATTTGATCAAAAAAATTTAAAACACGTTTTTATTATTTCTGATGGAAGCTATATCAATGGGAGTCAATTAACCATTGGCATTAACTCTGCGTCTTCAAGTAATTTATTAGTTACAGGTGCTTTATGTGGTGATGCAGCAAGATTTGAAAAAACACTTAGTTCGTATAATGAAAACCCTAAAGAAGGAGAAATTGTTGCTATTGGTCTTTATGGAGAGACATTAGAAGTTTCATTTGCTACAAATGGTGGTTGGGCGCCTTTTGGACCTGAAAGATTGGTTACTAAATCTGAAGACAATATATTGTATGAAATAGATCATAAACCTGCTTTAGATTTATATAAAACATACTTAGGAAGCAAGTCTAAAGAATTACCTGGAGCAGCACTTTTGTATCCATTAAATATAAAATCTAAAGATTCTAATAAATCAATTGTAAGAACTATTTTAAATATTAATGAAGAAGATAATTCAATGATTTTAGCTGGTGATATCATAGAAGGTTCTCAAGTTCAATTAATGATGACTAATGTTGATAGTATTGTAAATGCAGCAGAAACAGGTGCAGAACATGCCTTAAAAACTAGAAATAATAAACCAGAACTTGCTTTATTAGTAAGTTGTATTGGAAGAAAATTAGTTTTAGATCAAAGAGTAGAGGAAGAAGTAGAGGAAGTAATAGAGGTTATAGGTAATAATGCTTTAGTAAGTGGTTTTTATTCTTATGGAGAAATAGC
>CAXBAC010000042.1:0-11677 GCA_963973485.1 uncultured Polaribacter sp.
AAATATACTTGTCTCCTTTTTTTATAGCTGTAGTTCTCATACCTGCAACATCACTACCTCCAAAAGGTTCAGTAATACATAAACATCCTATTTTATCTCCTTCTACACTTGGTACTAAATATTTTTCTTTTTGCTGCTGATTACCTTCTTTGTTTAAATGTGTCATTGCTAAGTATTCATGGGCCCACATTGCAGCTGCAAAACCTCCTGAATTTACTTTTTGCAATTCTTCTAAGAAGATTACTGTATAAAACAAATCTAAATCCATTCCTCCAAATTCTTCTGGAGTAGACAGACCAAAATATCCCATTTCTCCAAATTTTTTCCAAATGAAACGATCGATAGTTCCTGTTTTTTCCCATTTTTCAATATGAGGAACTACTTCTTTTTGTAAAAAATCTTTGAAACTTGCGCGAAAAGCCTCATGCTCTTCTGTAAAATACATACTTTTCATTAAGGTGAATTTGAGTTATTATTCTGCTAACAAATATAAGACTATTCTATCATATTTATCTAAAGGAAACCCTTTGATATTTTTTAATTCTGATATGTTTTGCAGCTCTGCAACTTCATCTCTATAATTAAAAATCTTTTTACATAGTTCATAGTCTATATATGGATTTTTAAGTAGTTGCTTAAACTCTACTGTATTAATATTTATTTTAGTAATGATTGGTTTTTCTTGAATTTTAAATAAAGCTAACACCTTATCTGCAACTTCTTTTTCTAACCCCCAAACTTCATATAATTGCGATTTAAATGTAAAGCCTTGTAGCCTGGTTCTGTATTTAATAATTCGTTCTGAAAATGCAGGACCTATGCCATTTATGGTTCTTAAATCTTCTGCAGTTGCTTTATTAATATCTGTAGTAGATAATTTGACTTCTTTCTTACTATACGATTTATTTAAGTAAAATTGATTAGGGTTTTGTGAGGTAGTTTTATTTTTTTGCTGATTACGTTTTACAACCCAATCTGGAAATTTAAAAAAAGGCGATATTTTATTTAATAAAGAATCTGATATTTTAGTTACTTGCTGAAATTCTTGTTTTGAATTAATGAATTTATTTGTTTTTCTAAAAGTCAATAATCTATCTATTTCTTCTAAAGACATTCCTAATTGTTCTCCTTTAAAATCTGTAATGTAATTAGGGTTAAAAGGATATATTTTAGGTTTTCTATTTTCTATTTCAACAACCTTTAGGCTGTCTATTTGCTTTTGAAAAGCAAGTAATTCTGGAGCAGTTGTGTTTACCTTTTCATCCGTAGAAAAAACATCAGCAAATATTAAAATTTGAAGTATTACTATAATTATGACCAATAAAAAAATCCCATTTCTTTGGCTTTTGTTATACCAGAAATGGGATTTGAATATGTTCATTTTAAAATATTTTACATGTGCTCATTAACATCTATAGCTCCATCTTCTATAGCTTCTTCTTTTTTGTTAATTGCGTTGGTATATTTTGTTAATTCTTTCTTGATTATTGGTGATAACATAATTACACCAATAATATTTGGCACAACCATTGCAAAAATCATAGCATCTGAAAAGTCGATTACTGCACCTAAACTAATTGACGCTCCAACAATTACAAACATTAAGAATAAAATTTTATACACTAAATCTGTAATTTTTCCTTTACCAAATAAGAATTTCCATCCTTGCATTCCATAATAAGACCAAGAAATCATAGTAGAGAAAGCAAATAGTATTACTGCAATTGTAAGAACTACTGAGAAGTGAGGAATTACAGTATCAAAAGCTACTGCTGTTAACTCAACACCTTCTTTAATTTCAACTCCATATTCCATGAATTGACCATCGAAGTTCGTAATGATAATCACTAAAGCAGTCATTGTACAAATTACAACTGTATCTACAAACGGCTCTAAAAGCGCAACAATACCTTCACTTGCAGGATATTTTGTTCTTACTGCAGAGTGCGCAATTGCTGCAGAACCAACACCAGCTTCGTTAGAGAATGCTCCTCTACGAATACCTTGAATCATTACACCAATTAAACCACCTGCAATACCTAATCCAGAAAATGCACCTTCATAAATTAAACCAAAAGCATCATCAATTAAGCTAAAGTTTGCAAATAAAATTACCAATGCTGCTAACACATAAATTCCTGCCATAAATGGCACAACTTTTTCTGTTACAGAAGCAATTCTTTTAATACCTCCAATAATTACAACTGCTACTAAAATAGCCATTACAATACCAAAGTACAACCCTGCATTTGGGCCTGTTAATTCAAATAATTTTGTAAACTGCGCTGCTGCTTGGTTAGCTTGAAACATGTTTCCTCCTCCAAAAGAACCACCAATAACAAATATTGCAAAAAGAACAGCTAATACCTTACCTAAGCCACCAGCTCCTTTTTCTTTTAATCCTTTAGAAAGATAATACATTGGCCCTCCATATACAGTTCCATCTTCACCTACATCTCTATATTTAACACCTAATGTACATTCCGCAAATTTAGAAGCCATACCTAAAAGCCCTGCCACTATCATCCAAAATGTAGCTCCTGGACCACCAATTGATAAAGCTACTGCAACACCTGCAATATTTCCTAAACCAACTGTTGCAGATAGTGCTGCAGTTAATGCTTGGAAATGCGAAACTTCTCCATCTGCACTTTCATCTCTAATAGTTTCAATTAAATCTCCACCTGGAGTTTGATCACCTTCTACATTTTGACTTTCTTTTTTATCAAGGTTTTCTATCAATGGAGAATTTTCTCCATATAATTTATCTACACCATGCTTTTCAATATCTTCATATTTACCTCTTACTACTTGTATTGCAGTAGCAAAACCTGTAAAGTTTATAAACTTAAAATAAATTGTAAAAAAAAGTGCCCCACCAACTAAAACAATTAGCACCCAAGGTATTTGAAATGTGTCTGAAAATGGGATTTCATAAAAAATAGCATCTACAAACCAACCAGTGTAATCTTTAAATGTTTCGTCTATTTTATCTGTAGTACTTTGCGCAAAACCTAGCATAGGAATTGCTAATAATAACAATGAAAGAAGTTTTTTCTTCATAATAAAAGTTAAGTTAATTTTCTGATTATTGAGGTGCAATATCTTAAAAAATTGAAGTTTTAACAACTTTTGAGCGTTAAATATGTTTTTTTATATTAAGGTTTCTTTAAATCTTTGTAAACCCTCTTTAAAAGATTTTGGAAATAAATTTAAATCTTTATTTGTTTTACTTAAATCAAATCCTGTTTTTACAGGCCTTGGAGCTGTTTGGTTTAACGTTGCTGTAGAAATTGGTTTTATTAATGTTTCATCTAAATCAAAAACTTGGGCTATTTGTTTAGCTATTTCATAAATACTTAATAATTTATTAGATGAAATATTGTAGATACCTGTTGCTTTTTTATCCACAGATACTTTGCAAGCCAAAGCCAAATCTTCTACATAGGTTGGGGTTCTATACTGATCATCAACAATAGTAATTTCTTTATTGTTTTCTGACATTTCTTTTACCCAAAGCACAATATTACTTCTACTCATATCAAAAACTTTTCCGTAAACCAAAATAGTTCTTAGTATGGTAAAGTTAATTGTAGAATTCACTAAAACTTCTTCTGATTTTAATTTTGATAAACCATAATAACTTAATGGATTTGGTTCATCTGTCTCTTTGTAAAATCCTTTTTTACCATCAAAAATAAAGTCTGTTGAAATATGAATTAAGTGAGATTTTAAGATTTTAGAAATATCAACTAACCATTTTACAACATCAACATTTAAAAGATCACAAGCTTCTTTATTGGTTTCACAAGCATCAACTTGAGTCATTGCAGCTGTATTTATAATAAACTGAGGCTGAATTTTTAGTATTTCTTCAGTGAGTTTTTCTTTATTTGTAATATCTAAAGAAATGTAGGTGAAATCGATTCTACCACTTCTATTTTTACCTCTAGAGAAACCAAATACATTGTAATTATCTTTTTCTTTTAAAAATAGGTTTAAGAGCGATTGCCCTAGTAATCCATTACTTCCAGTAATCACAACTTTGTTCATATTAAAACAATTCCCTTAATTTTATTATTTGTTCTGGCCTGCCTAATACAATTAAATGTGCATTATCTACTAAAACAGTTGAAGCTTCTGGGTTTATAACATAATCCTTATCAGGATTTCTAAAACCAATAACTGTACACCCTGTTTGTCTTCTTAAATCTAAATCTAAAATCGTTTTCCCTCTGTATTTTTGAGGTAGATCATCAACAATTATTTCTTCTAGATTTGCAGTGGTTTCACCTTCAATTGTTAATCTATCTACGAATTCAATCACATCTGGAGTGGTAACAAGAGAAGCCATGTGATCTCCTCCTAATTTATCTGGCATAATTACATTATCTGCTCCAGCAATCTTTAGTTTGCTATAAGAGCTTTCATTGGAAGCCCTACTAATAATTTTCATACTTTTATTCAACTGCCTTGCACTTAAAACTACAAATAAGTTATTTGCATCAGAAGGTAAAGCTGTAATCAAAAAATCTGCATTTAAAATACCTGCTGCTAATAGAGTTTCATCTAAAGTAGCATCTCCTTGTATTACAAGATATTCATTAGATTCTATTTCTTCTACTAAGTCTTTATCTTTTTCTACAATTACAAATTCCTTGTTATAATTCATTAATTTAGTAATGGCTTGTCTTCCATTTCTTCCATAACCACAAACTATAGAATGTCCTTTTAATTTTGTAATCTTTTTCTCCACTGTTTTATGTTTAAAATAATCGAATAACTTTCCACTCACTAAATATTCTGAAAATGTAGAAACTGCATACCCTAGAATAAAAATACTTGTTAGAATTAAAAAAATAGTAAATATTTTATCTTCGGGTGTAAAAGGCTTTACTTCGCTAAAACCAACAGTTGTAACTGTAATTACAGTCATGTACAAAGCATCTATAAAAGAATACTTAGAAAGCAGCATATAGCCAATTGTACCAGTTGCTAAAACTGATGAAATTAGCACTACTATTTTATTAATTTTTGAATCTAATAACTTCATTCTTATAAATCGAAAACCGAACTTCTTTTGGTATAAATTAAATCTTTTAACTTTATTAAAAAGGCAAAGGTTAGGTAAAATCCAAAAGATAATCCTACAGTAAAAAAAGTTACGTATATAAAGTAAATCCTAACGTTTTTAGCTCTCATACCTAACCTATCTGCCAACCTTGTAAAAACGCCAAAACCATGTCTTTCAAAAAAATGACGAACTGAATGTATAAAATTTTTCATCTAAAAAAACTTTACCTGCAAGATACTACAATCTCTTTATTTGTTGATGTCTTTTTAATCAAAAATGATTTTGATTGATTAACTTTGCGTTTTTGCAAAAACCACCTTTTTTTTGAAAGATCAAGAATATATAGAAGTTTACGGAGCAAGAGCTCATAATTTAAAAAATATTGATGTTAAAATTCCACGAGAAAAGCTTGTGGTAATAACAGGTTTAAGTGGTAGTGGAAAATCATCATTAGCTTTCGATACCATTTATGCAGAAGGACAAAGACGTTACATAGAAACATTTTCTGCTTATGCTCGTCAGTTTTTAGGTGGTTTAGAAAGACCAGATGTCGATAAAATAGATGGCCTATCTCCAGTAATTTCTATCGAACAAAAAACCACTAATAAAAGCCCAAGATCTACTGTAGGTACTATCACAGAAATTTATGATTTTTTAAGACTTCTTTTTGCAAGAGCTGCAGACGCTTACTCTTACAATACAGGAGAAAAAATGGTAAGTTATTCTGATGAGCAAATAAAACAATTAATTACTACTGATTTTGTTGATAAAAAAATTGCAGTGTTAGCTCCTTTGATAAAATCTAGAAAAGGACATTATCGTGAACTTTTCGAACAAATTTCTAAACAAGGTTTTTTAAGGGTTAGAGTTGATGGTGAAATTAGAGAAATAGAAAAAGGAATGCGTTTAGACCGATACAAAACGCATGATATAGAAGTTGTAATAGACAGACTTCTTGTGAATGAAAAATCAGAAAAACGATTAGAAGAAACCATTAAAACAGCTTTATATTCTGGTAATAATATCATGATGGTTATTGATGTTGATAATGAAAAACCACGTTATTTTAGTCGAGAATTAATGTGCCCAACAACTGGAATTGCATACCCAAATCCAGAACCAAACACATTTTCATTCAACTCTCCTAAAGGTGCTTGCCAAAATTGTAATGGTTTAGGAGTAACACAAGAAATCAATTTAAAAAAAGTAATACCTGATGATAGTATATCTATCAAAAAAGGCGCAATTGCTCCTTTAGGAGAGCAAAAAAGCAGTTGGATTTTTAAACAAATTCAAAATATTGCAGAACGTTATCAATTTAAATTAACAGACGCAATTAAAGATATACCAAAAGAGGCTTTAGATATTATTTTAAATGGCGGAAATGAATCTTTTGAAATAGAATCAAAAACTGTAGGTGTAACAAGAAATTATAAAATAGATTTCGAAGGTATTATTTCTTTTATAGAAAATCAATACAACAATGCAGAAAGCAGTTCTATAAAACGTTGGGCAAAAGGTTTTATGGATGAAGTTTCCTGCAAAACTTGTGAAGGAAAAAGACTTAAAAAAGAAGCACTTCATTTTAAAATTACTGATAAAAATATTAGTGATTTAGCCCAAATGGACGTTACAGAATTGGCTAAATTATTTAAAAATATAGAGCAACACCTTTCTGAAAAACAAAATAAAATTGCATCAGAAATTTTAAAAGAAATACGCACACGAATTCAGTTTTTATTAGATGTTGGTTTAGATTATTTAACTTTAGACAGAACCTCTAAATCACTTTCTGGTGGTGAAGCCCAAAGAATTAGTTTGGCTACTCAAATTGGTTCGCAATTGGTAGGTGTGCTATATATTTTAGATGAACCAAGTATTGGTTTACATCAAAGAGACAATCAAAAACTAATAGATTCTTTAGTCAAACTAAGAGATGTTGGTAATTCTGTTCTAGTAGTTGAGCATGATGAAGACATGATGAAAAAAGCCGATTATGTTTTAGACATTGGGCCAGGTGCAGGAAAACATGGAGGAGAAATTGTAAGTATTGGTACTTATGATGAAATTATAAAAGACAACACCTTAACTACAGATTACTTAACAGGTAGAAAAAAGATAGAAATTCCTAAAAAACGTAGAGAAGGAAATGGAAAAACCATTACACTAAAAGGGGCTTCAGGTAATAATTTAAAAAATGTTTCTGTAGAGTTTCCTTTAGGAAAAATGATTTGTGTAACAGGTGTTTCTGGTAGTGGAAAATCGACATTAATTAATGAAACCCTCTACCCTATTTTAAATGCTCATATTTATAGAGGAGTTAAAAAACCTATGCCTTACAAAAAAATCGAAGGCTTAGAACACGTAGATAAAGTAATTGATATAGATCAATCTCCAATTGGTAGAACACCTAGATCTAACCCAGCAACGTACACAAAAACTTTCGATGAAGTTCGTAGTTTGTTTGCAAAAACTCCAGAAGCTGCAATTCGTGGATATAAACCTGGTCGTTTTTCATTTAACGTAAAAGGTGGTAGATGTGAAACCTGTCAAGGAGGAGGAGTTAGAGTCATTGAAATGAACTTTTTACCTGATGTACAAGTAGAGTGTGAAACTTGCCAAGGAAAACGTTTTAACAGAGAAACTTTAGAAATTAGATATAAAGGAAAATCAATTTCTGATGTTTTAGAAATGACTATTGAAGATGCAACAGAATTCTTTAAAAGTATTCCTAAAATTCACAGAAAATTAAAAACAATAAAGGATGTTGGGCTGGGTTATATAACACTTGGTCAACAATCAACAACACTTTCTGGTGGTGAAGCTCAGCGAATCAAGTTAGCATCAGAATTATCTAAAAGAGACACAGGAAATACGTTTTACATTCTTGATGAACCAACAACAGGATTACATTTTGAAGATATACGTGTATTGATGGATGTGCTTAACAAACTAGCTGATAAAGGAAATACTGTACTAATTATAGAACACAATTTAGATGTAATAAAATTAGCAGATTATATTATTGATGTTGGTATGGAAGGTGGAAAAAAAGGTGGAAAAATTTTAGTCAAAGGAACTCCAGAAGAAGTAGCTAAACATAAAAAAAGCTATACTGCTCAATTTTTAAAGAAGGAACTGAGTTAAATATAATATCTTAAAATAATCCCTTTTTATTAAAATAAACTAATTTAGCAGGCTTTTTAATTTTAAAAAAACAAGAATATGACAAACGACGATAGAAAAATAAGAGAAAAACTTCAACAAAAAACTTGGAACGAAATCAAAACAAATGATTCTTGGGCCATTTTTAAAATTATGGCTGAGTTTGTAGAAGGTTATGAACGTTTAAGTAAAATTGGACCTTGTGTTTCCATTTTTGGATCTGCAAGAACAAAACCAGAACATCTTTATTACAAATTAGCAGAAGAAATTGGTTTTAAATTAACTCAAGCTGGTTTTGGTGTAATTACAGGTGGTGGACCAGGAATTATGGAAGCTGGTAATAAAGGTGCAAATAGAGGAAAAGGACTTTCTGTTGGTTTAAATATAGAGTTGCCTTTTGAACAACATGATAATCCTTGGATTGATCCTGGCAAAAGTTTAGATTTCGATTATTTCTTTGTTCGTAAAGTAATGTTTGTAAAATACTCTCAGGGTTTTGTAGTAATGCCTGGAGGTTTTGGTACTTTAGATGAGCTATTTGAAGCAATTACGTTAATTCAAACTAAAAAAATAGGGCGTTTTCCAATTGTATTAGTTGGCACTAAATTTTGGGGCGGTTTATTAGATTGGATTAAAGACACTTTAATTACAGAAAAAAATATTGGCTTAGAGGATTTAAGTTTGTTTAGAATTGTAGATACTGCAGATGAAGCTGTAGAACACTTCAATAAATTTTATGCTAAATATAAATTAAAACCTAATTTTTAAAAATGTTTTTAAAGAAACATATTTTTTGTTTTATTGTTTTTTGCAGCTATTTCTTAAACGCACAAACAAACATCAAAGCAATGTTTTACAATACATTAAACTATAATTCTGATATAGCTAGTGAAAGTAGAACCCCATATCTAAAAACCATATTAGATGCTGTACAACCAGATCTATTTATGATTTGTGAATTAAAAAACGAAGCTGCTTCTAATTATTTGTTTGAAAATGCTGTGTTACCATCAAATGCTAATTTTAATAAAGCTGAATTTAAACCTAGCCAGTCACCAGCTAAAAGTTTATTACAGATGGTGTATTATAATACAGAAAAATTAGAGTTAGAGTATAATGAAGTAATTCCTACAAATATTAGAGACATCAATCATTATACTTTTAAAGTTAAAACTGATAATTCTGAAGAAACTCCTGTAAGAATAGAAGTCTTTGTAACTCATTTAAAAGCATCAAGAGGTTCTGAAAACATGGATAAAAGGTTAGCTTCTGTAGAGAATTTTACTAGAGAACTAGAGCGTTTACCTGAAAATAGTAACGTTTTATTTGCAGGTGATTTTAACTTCTATACCAGTAACGAGGCTGGTTTTCAAGAAATAATTGATGAAACTAATGCCATTCAACTTATAGACCCAATTGATAGACTCTGCCCTACTTTTCCTGAAAATGGAGTTAATTATTTTATTGAAGATAATTACGATGCTACATACTTTTGGAATAATCCATCTTTTGCAGATGTGCATTCGCAATCTGCCAGAAATGGTCAAGTAAATGGTGATGGTTCTGGAGGAGGCATGGATGATCGTTTTGATTTTATTATGATGTCTAAAAATCTTCAAACAAGTGATAAACTAGCTTATGTAGAAAACAGTTATAAAACAGTGGGTAACAACAGTAATTGTTACAATTCTTTTGTTAGTAATTCCACTTGTACTGGTGAGTTTTCTCAAAATTTAAGAAATGCATTGTATTATTTTAGCGATCATTTACCAATTGTAATGGAGCTTGAATCACCTAGAAGCACATTATCTACAACTAAATTTGACTCTTTTTCAATTATAATTTCTAACTTAGTCACAAATACTCTAGTGTTACAAACACCTAAATTAGCCAAAAATATTGCTGTTTATAATCAATTAGGGCAAAAAGTATTTGAAGTAAAAAATTTAGATACTACCAAAATAGAAATAGAAACGAGCACTTTTACGCAAGGTTTATATTATATAAAAATAGACAATTATAAAACTCAAAAATTTATAAAGTTATAATTTGAAGCAACTTAGTAAACTCTTTTTTTATCTTTTTGTTTGCAATTCAATTTTCTCACAGCAAAACAAAATTAAAATAGAAGCTTCATTAGACGCTAAAAAAGATATATTATTAATTCAACAAGAAATAACCTACTACAATAACTCTAAAACTACTTTCAACAATATTTACTTACACAATTGGGCAAACAGCTTTAGAGATCGTAAAACACCACTTTCTAAACGTTTTATAAAAGATTATAATAAAACTTTATATTTTGCTAAACCAGAAAAACTTGGGAGTACCAAAATAAAAAACCTTACAGTAAATTTTGAAAACGCTTCATTCAGTGAGCTAAAGAACAGAGCAGATATTTTAGACATCAACCTCTCTAAACCCTTACTACCAAATACTTACGTAAAAATTAACTTAACCTACACAGTAAAAATACCAAGTGCAGAATTTACAGGTTATGGCAAATTAAAAGAAGGGTATCACTTACGGTTTTGGTACATAACACCTGCTGTTTTTGATGGTAAATGGGAGTTAATGAGTAATTTAAATATTGATGATTTGTACGAAAGTGCAACAGATTTTGATATTGAAATTGATATTCCTAAAGACTTTGTGTTAGAAAGTACACTTTATCAATATAAAACAAAAAAAGAAAAAGTAAATAGCTATTATCTAATTGGTAAAAGTAAAACCGACATTATACTTAGTATTAATAAAAAAAAGATTTTTAAAACATTTAAAACCAAAAATATAAATGTTTTTACAGATATAGAAAGCGATAAACTAGATAAGAAGACAGCTACAAATATATTAAACAGAGAGCTTGCCTTTATTGAAAAAGTTTTAGGTAAATACCCTCATAAAGAAATTTATGTTGATAAAATTACTCAAAGAAGAGACCCTGTACATGGTCTAAGTCAGCTTCCAGATTTTATTAGTCCTTTTCCAGAAGATTTTAAGTGGGATTTAACAATGTTTAAAGCCATAAGTAGAAAATTTATAGAAAACACACTCTTATTTAATAAACGAAAAGACTATTGGTTTATTGATGGTTTACAGAACTATTTAATGCTAGAATATATTGAAGAATTTTACCCAGAAAGAAAGCTTATTGGTAGCTTATCTGAATCTTGGTTTTTAAGATCTTTTAATATTTCTAAGTTAGAGTTTAACGATAAATATCCTTTAATATATCAATTTGCTTCAAGACGATTTTTAGACCAAGCCTTAACAACACCAGCAGATTCTTTATCAAACTTTAATAGAAAAATAGCGAATAGATATAAAGCAGGTTTAGCATTTAGATATTTAAAAGGATATTTAGGAGAAGATTTGCTAAATAATGCTATTCAAGAATTTTATCAAAAAAATCAATCTAAAATCACCAATAGTTCT
>CAXBAC010000043.1:0-11635 GCA_963973485.1 uncultured Polaribacter sp.
GGTGTTTTATAGTATGTAATTTCTGTTTTTATCATTAAATACCAAAAACGTCTTTAGAATTCTGAGTAGTAATTTCTGCAATTTCATCAAACGAACTACCATATATATCTACTAATTTATCAACCACATTTGTAATGTAAGCACTTTCATTTCGTTTTCCTCTAAAAGGTTTTGGTGCTAAATATGGTGCATCTGTTTCTAGAACAATGTGTTTTAGATCAATTTCATGTAAGAATTTATCGATTTTACCATTTTTAAAAGTAGCAACACCACCAATTCCTAATTTCATATTATAGGAAATTGCTTTTTTAGCTTGTTCTAAAGTTCCTGTAAAACAGTGAAAAATACCATATAAATTATCATCTTTTTCTGTTTCTAAAACTTCAAAAATTTCATCAAAAGCCTCTCTACAATGAATTACAATAGGGAGCTTTTTCTCTTTTGCCCAATGAATTTGCGTTCTAAAAGCCTCTTGTTGTTGTGTTAGAAAAGACTTATCCCAATACAAATCAATACCAATTTCGCCAATGGCATAAAAGTTTCTTTTATCAAGCCAAGTTTTTACATGTTCTAATTCTTCTTTGTAATTTTCTTTAACAGAAGTAGGGTGTAAGCCCATCATTAAAAATACATCATCAGGATTTTCTTTTTCTAAAGTCAACATTTTTTCTGTATAAGAAGCATCTATTGCTGGTATAAAAAAACGAGAAACTCCTGCTTTTTTTGCACGCAGAATCATGTCTTTTCTGTCTTCATCAAATTGTTCTGAATATAAATGCGTGTGCGTATCTGTAATCATGAAATGTAATCTATTATTAGTGACAAAATTAAGCATATTCAAGCGTATAAAATCAAAAGAATTCAGGTTTATAAACTGTATCTTTGCATAAAATTCAGAACATGACTTTTAAAGATATAGATTTATCAAATCAATTACAATATGCTCTAGACGATTTGGGTTTCGAAAACCCAACTCCTATTCAAGAGCAAGCTTTTTCTGTAGTTAGATCTGGTAAAGATGTGGTTGGAATTGCGCAAACTGGTACAGGAAAAACTTTTGCGTATATGTTGCCAATTTTACGAGATTTAAAATATTCAACACAAAAACACCCAAGAGTTTTGGTTTTGGTTCCTACTCGTGAACTAGTTTTACAAGTGGTAGATGAAATTGAAAAGCTCTCTAAATATATTAATGTTAGAGTTTTGGGAGTTTATGGAGGTGCCAATATCAACACGCAAAAACAAGCAATTTTACAAGGACAAGATATTATTGTAGCGACTCCTGGACGATTGTATGATTTAGGTTTGAGCAATGCTTTAAAACTAAAATCTATTCAGAAATTGGTGATTGATGAAGTTGATGTAATGTTAGATTTAGGTTTTAGGTTTCAGTTGATGAATATTTTTGATATTATTCCAGACAGAAGACAGAACATTCTTTTTTCTGCAACAATGACAGAAGATGTAGATGAGTTAATTTATGATTTCTTTAAAAATCCGCAGAAAATATCTATTGCTGTAAGTGGTACACCTTTAGAAAATATTGAGCAAATTTCTTATAACATTCCTAATTTTTTTACCAAACTAAACCTATTAAATCACTTATTACAAGACAAAGACACCTATCATAAAGTGCTAATATTTGTTGGTTTCAAAAGAACTGCAGATTATTTATTTAAGCATTTAGAAGAGGTTTTTGGTAGTGAAACTTGTGTAATACACTCTAATAAAACTCAGAATTACAGAATACGTTCTATTCGTCAATTTGATGAAGGTAACAATCGTATTTTAGTAGCTACAGATGTTATGGCTCGTGGTTTAGATTTTGATAATGTGAGTCATGTTATCAATTTTGATACGCCAGATTTTCCAGAAAACTACATGCATAGAATTGGTAGAACTGGTAGAGCAGAAAGAGCAGGTAAAACCATTTTATTATCTACACCAAAAGAACAAGAGGCAAAAGAGGAAATAGAAACTTTAATGGATTATAAAATACCTGTATTAGAATTGCCAGAAGAAGTAGCTATTTCGAATCAGTTAACAGAAGACGAAAGGCCAAGAGAAGACACAGAGCAATCTAAAAACAGAACTGGTTTAGAGTATGTGCCTGGACCCGCTTTTCATGAAAAAAGTGAAAAAAATAGCAAAGTGAATTTAGGTGGTTCTTATAGAAGAGAAATTGCTAAAAAGTATAAAAAGCCTAAAACAAGAGGTGATAAAAATTATAATAGAAGAAATAAAAAGAAGTAATGCAAATTTTAACAGCACAAGAGTTACATAACCTAGCCATGAATATTGTTGGCGAAAAGTTAGAGAAAATGGGTTACGAATTTCAAGCCATTAACAGCCAGTTAAAAAGACATCCACAATTTGTTTTATTTAAAAAAGGAGAACCAACTATTTTTGTTTTGGTAAAAGCAACCAATAATTTGCAAAACCCAAATGAATACGATACCATTTGGATGGAAACCTTTTTAAACCATGCTAAAAAGCAAAATGCAAAAGTGTGGTTTGCAGGAGTTGGAATTGCAAATGCAGAAAGTGTAGAAAGTCCTGTTTTTAAAGATCAGCCTTATTATGTGGCTTTTGAAGATTTTGTAAAGGTCTTAGAATAGTATTTTAATTACATTAAAATTTGATATCATAAAAAAACCAACTCAATTGAGTTGGTTTTTTTTATAGTTATAAAAACTAAAAATTACTCAGAATCTTGCTCTAGTAAATCAAAGAATTGATTTAATTTAGGCATGATAATAATTTTTGTTCTTCTGTTTTTAGATTTGTTTTCAGCAGTATCATTAGGTGCTAAAGGAACATACTGACTTCTACCAGCAGCAATTAAACGCTCTGGCTTTACACCAAACTTGTATTGCAATACTCTTGTAATAGAAGTAGCTCTTAAAGCAGATAAATCCCAGTTATCTTGAATAACCTCTCTTTTAATTGGAGTTGAATCTGTATGACCTTCAATCATAACTTCCATTTTAGGTTGGTCTTTAATTACTTTTGCAATCTTCTCTAAAACTGAGTATGCATTGTCATTTACGTTATAGCTACCACTTTTAAATAAAAGCTTGTCTGAAATAGAAATAAATACAACTGTTTTTTCAACATTAACCTCAATATCTTCATCTTGTATTCCTTCTGCTAAATTTTTAGTTAAGTGATACTTAATAGCAAGATTTAAAGAATCTTTCTGAGTCATTGCTTTTCTAACTCCATTAATATATTTGTCTTTCTCACTTAATTGAGAAATTACATTCTTAATATTATCTGATGAAGATTGTGTTAAAACTGTTAAGTTTTCAACTTGTTTTAAAGCTGTTTTTTTATCTTCTTTAAGTGATTTTATTTGTTCAGATAAAGCAAAAACTTGAGTTTCTTGCTTTTCTTTTTCTATAATACACTTTTGTAAACTTGTTTCAACTGTTAATAACTCGTCTTTTGTGGCATCATGCTTTGTTTGTAAGGCTACAAACTCTTTCTTAGAAACACAAGAAGTTATTAATAAGGTAAATAAAACTACTAACGCTGTTAATTTTTTCATCATTTATAAATTAAAATTATAACTGCAAATTTAACAAAATCGTTAAACAAAAAGAGTGAATCATCATATTTTATGAAAATTTTATATACTATTTTTGTTTTTCAAATTTATACTTATGAAATTCTTTAAATCAATTTCTTTTTCTATAATTATTCTACTAATAGCAGCTTGTAATAAAGAGGTAATAAAAGATGATTATACTTTAAAAGGTGGTGTTTTTGGCACTTCTTACAAAATAACGTATTTAAATGCTGATCAAAATTACCAGAATTCTATAGATAGTTTGTTTAACGTAGTAAATAACTCAGTTTCTACCTATATACCTAATTCTCTAATATCAAAAATAAATAGAGGAGAAGAAGGTGTTTTAATTGATGATATTTTTGAAGAGGTTTTTAAAAAATCAAAAAGAATATATAAAGAAACCGATGGATTTTTTGATCCTACAGTTGGTAATTTAGTAAACGCTTATGGTTTTGGGCCATCAAATGAAAAGAATAATCTTACTAAAGAAGAGATAGATGAAGCTATGCAATTTGTTGGTTTAGATAAAGTTGATTTAGAAAATAATACGCTTAAAAAACAAGATTCTAATATTTATTTAGATTTTAATTCTATAGCTAAAGGATTTGGAATAGATGTAATAGCACGTTTTTTTGATGAAAAAAATATTGAGAATTATTTAATTGAAATTGGTGGCGAAATTAGAGCAAAAGGCAATAAAGATAATGGAAAGCCTTGGTTGATAAAACTTGTAAATCCTGTGGATGCTTATACTGGTTTTAAAACCATAAATTTATCTGGAAAATCGATGGCTACTTCTGGTAATTATAGAAAGTTTAGGGTTACTGAAGATGGAAGAAAATACGTACATACTGTAAATCCAAAAACAGGTTTAGCTACAGAAAGTAATTTATTAAGTGTTTCTGTAATTGCTGATTTAGATTGTGCAGATGTTGATGCCTATGCAACTGCTTTTATGGCTATGGGATTAGAAAAGACCAAAGAGACTTTAACTGAATTGAATGATTTAGAAGTGATTCTGCTATATGCAAATGAAAATGGCGATTTAGAAGAGTATACAAACTATAAATAAACTGTAACGATTATTTATAACAAACAGGTAATATTTCGCCTTTCATTAAACAATATTTCTCTAGTTTTTCTGATGATATTTTTTTTGTATAATCTACTTCATCAACATTAAAACCAACAGCTCTTAGTTTGTTAAAGTAATCTCTACCATAAACTCTTACATGGTCATATTGTCCAAAAATTTCAGCTCGTTGTTTTTTATCTGTGATGCTATCGTCTTCAAAAGTTGTTGCTCTAGACAAATCTTGTGGAATTTGAAAAATACCAAATCCGCCTTTTTTTAGAACACGATACAATTCTTGCATCGCTTTTTTATCATTTGGGATATGTTCTAAAACATGATTGCAAAAAACCACATCAAACTCATTATCTTTAAAAGGTAAATCGCAAATATCTGCTTTAACATCTGCAATTGGGCTCTTTAAATCTGATGTGATATAATCTAAGTTTTCTTGTTTCCTAAAAATATCTAAAAAACATTGTTCAGGCGCAATATGTAAAACTTTTAATTTTTTAGTTGATGTAAAAAAGTTGGTTTCATCATTTAAAAATAGCCACATTAATCTGTGTCTTTCTAAAGATAAAGTGGATGGAGAAAGTGCATTTTCACGCTGTTTTCCATAACCATAAGGTAAAAATTTACGAAAAGATTTGCCATCTATTGGATCTGTAAATTTATCACCCTTTAAATAAAAAGCAATTAGAGGTCTAACCACATAACTTGCTTTTATCAATAATGGTCTTGGAACTGAGTTAAGAATTTTTTTAAATATAGACACGAATTACACAAATTTCACAAAACAACTCTTTTGTAGGTTAAACTATCTTCACCAAAATTCGCTAAAATACCTAGTTTCAATTTTGAAGCTGCTAAATAATTCAATGTTTGTTTTACATGACTTTTAGTTAGGTTCTCAATAGCTTTAATTTCTAAAACTATTTTATTGTCAATTATAAAATCGGCAACATAAAAATGAGATAACAAATCGCCTTTGTAAGTTATGTTAAATTTAACTTCTCTTTTATATTTGATATTGTTGTTTATCAATTCAATTTCTAAAGCATCACCATAAACCATTTCTGAAAAACCTTTACCTAGTTCTCTATGAACCTCCATACAAACACCAATAATAGTATAGCTTTCTTGTTTGTATAGTAAACTGCCCATGTTTTCTTTTTTGTGAAATTAGAGAAATTAGTGTCCGATAAAACTAAGCAATTTATGGCAATATTTTCAAGTTTATGAAATAGAAAAACTATTGTCTAAATTCATCTTCTTCATTAGTTTCAATACCTAAAGCTTCGTTTACATATTTAAATGTAGAAAGTAATTCTGGTTTTCCATTAACAATAGCAACATCGTGCTCAAAATGTGCAGAAGGTTTGTTGTCTAAAGTTGTAATGGTCCAACCATCAGCATGTTGTCTTATTTTATGAGTACCCATGTTTGTCATAGGTTCTATGGCTACAACCATACCTTCTGTAAACTTTTTTCCTCTACCTCTTCTACCATAGTTTGGCATTTCTGGGTCTTCGTGCATTTTACGTCCTAAACCATGTCCTACCAATTCTCTTACAACACCATAACCATGTTTTTCTGTAAAATTCTGAATAGCAAAGCCAACATCACCAACTCTATTGCCTGCTTTAAATTCACGAATACCTACATACAAACTTTCTTTAGTTACTTCTAAAAGTTTTTTAGTGTCATCATCAATTTCACCAACAGCAAAAGTATACGCATGATCTCCATAAAACCCATTTTTTAAAGCACCACAATCTATAGATATAATGTCACCTTCTTTTAGTGGTTCTTTTGTTGGAAAACCATGTACTACTTGATCATTAGGACTCATGCATAAGGTATTAGGAAAATCGTACAAACCTAAAAAACCAGGCACTGCACCTTGTTCTCTAATAAAATCTTCTGCTAATTTGTCTAAGTATAAAGTAGTTACTCCAGGTTTTACTTCTTTTGCAAGCATTCCTAAAGTTTTAGAAACTATTAATGCACTTTCGCGCATAATTTCTATTTCTTCTCTGGTTTTAATTTTGATCATCTTAAAAAAATTGAAACGCAAAGTTACTATATTTATTAGGATTTATAAGGTTTTCTCTTAGATTGAAATGCTATTTCGTTCTATCATAAGAATGTTTGTAAGGTTGTTCTGTAAGAATTTTTAAGATATCTTTTTCTAGAGATTCTCTTGGATATTCTACAAAACGCCCAACTTCTTTACCATTTTTATAAAAAATAAACGTTGGTACTCTAATAATATCCAAACCTTCTTGTAAATTATCTGGAGTTTTTTTACTTCTGCCAACTGCAATTAGCTCAAAATATTCTTCATTAAAACCAGTTTCTTCTAGTAATTTATAAAAACGTGGCAGTTCTCTTCTGCTGTCTCCACACCAAGTTCCCATAAAACCTTTAATAGAAAAGTTATTAATAATGGGTTTTATTTTGGCAATCAATTCCTTGTTGGTTTCATACTCACTATACCTGTCTTCGAACCAATATTTGTAAGCATCATCTTTAAAAGCATTTTTATCTGTAATACCAATTAAATAACCTCTATCATTTTTTGTAGCAATGGCTTTTCTTGCTTTAACTCTTTTTATTTCTTGAGGTTTTGGGTTTGTTTTTTGCTCAATTTTTTCTGGAGTCTTTGGAGTGTTTTCTACTGGTTTTTTTGTGCTGTTACAAGCAGCTATGAATGCTACAAAAAGTAGTAATAAGATTTTTTTCATCTGTTATAATAATGATTTTTGAGTCATTTCTTCAGGTTGATTTACTCCCATAAGTTCTAGAATGGTAGGAGCAATATCACCTAAAATTCCGCTTTTTATTGCTGTTATTTCATTGTCAATTAAAATAAATGGAACTGGATTTGTAGTGTGTGCTGTATGAGGAGAACCATCTAGATTCATCATGGTTTCGCAATTTCCATGATCTGCAATTAATAATGTTGAATATCCGTTTTTTAGACCAGTTTCTATCACTTCTTTTACGCATTCATCAACAGCTTCACAAGCTTTTATGGCAGCTTCCATAATTCCTGTATGCCCAACCATGTCTCCATTTGCAAAATTTAAACAAACAAAATCAGCATCACCTTTTTCTAAATCTTCACAAAGAGCATCTTTTAATTCGTATGCAGACATTTCTGGTTTTAAATCGTAAGTAGCTACTTTTGGTGAGTTTCTTAAAATTCGAGATTCGCCTTCAAAAGGAGTTTCTTGTCCACCAGAAAAGAAAAACGTTACATGAGGATATTTCTCTGTTTCTGCAATTCTAATTTGTTTTTTACCAGCATTGGCTAAAACTTCACCTAAAGTGTTTTTAATATTATCGTTATTGTAAATTACATTAATATTTACAAAAGACTCATCATACAAGGTCATTGTAGTGAAATACAAATCGAGTTTTTTCATATCAAAATCAGGAATGTCTTTTTGAGACAAAGCATTGGTTAACTCTCTTCCTCTATCTGTTCTGTAGTTGAAGAAAATAACAGCATCACCCTCTTTAATTGTGGTTTTTGGAGAACCATCAACATTGGTAATTACTATTGGTTTGTGAAACTCATCTGTTAAACCCTCGTCATAATTTTTGTTGATTGTTGCAAGTATATCTCTAGTTTTTATGCCTTTTCCATGAACCAAGCTATCATATGTTTCCTTAACTCTTTCCCATCTATTATCTCTATCCATTGCATAATATCTGCCAGAAACAGAGGCTAATTCACCAGTAGTTTCAGTCATATATTCTTGAATATCATTTAAGAAAAATGCTCCTGATTTTGGGTCACAATCTCTACCATCTGTAAAAGCGTGTAAGAAAACATTATCAACTTCATTTTCGTTTGCAACATCTAAAATACCTTTTAAATGGTTGATGTGTGCATGAATTCCACCATTAGAAACCAAACCTAATAAGTGTACATTTTTATTATTTTCTTTAGCATAGTTAAATGTATCTAGCAACACTTTTTCTCGCCCTAAAGTTTTCTCTTGAACAGCTTTGTTAATCCTTGCTAAATTTTGATATACAATTCTACCAGCTCCTAAATTCATATGGCCAACTTCAGAATTTCCCATTTGTCCTTCAGGTAAACCTACATGCTCTCCATCTGTTCTTAAAGTTGCGTGAGGATATTTATCATATAAAGAATTGATATATGGTGTTTTTGCATTATAAATAGCAGACACTTTTGGGTCTTGAGTAATTCCCCATCCATCTAAAATCATTAAAATAACTTTCTTGTTCATGATGATGTTTTATCCTGTAAAAATAAGAAAGATTTTAGAGAACTGTTTAAATTTTTACGAAACCGATAACGTAATCAACTATTTAAATTCTTTACATTGGGGTTTAATTTTTAACAAGAAAACTTAAAACATGCAGTACAAAATTCGTAATTTTACGATGTAAATTTTATCAAATATCTAATGGAAAACCATTTTGAAATGAATGAGGTAACTAAAAAGTTGCCTAAACATTTACACAAATTTGTGGTAAAACAACCTTACAGCGAATATACTTTCCAAAACCAAGCAGTTTGGAGATATGTAATGCGTATGAACGTAGATTACTTGAGCAAAGTGGCTCATGAATCTTATATTCCAGGTTTAGAAAAAACAGGAATTTCTACAGAGTACATTCCAAAAATGGAAGGGATGAATCGTATTTTAAAAGAAATTGGTTGGGCTGCAGTTTCTGTTGATGGTTTTATACCTCCAAATGCATTTATGGAGTTTCAAGCTTACAATGTTTTGGTAATTGCTTCAGATATGCGTACCATAAATCATATCGAATATACTCCTGCACCAGATATTATTCATGAAGCTGCAGGGCATGCACCTATTATTGCAAATCCTGAATATGCTGAGTATTTAAGACGATTTGGAGAAATTGGAAGCAAAGCCATTTCATCTGCAAAAGATTATGAAATGTATGAGGCTATTCGTCTATTATCAATTTTAAAAGAAAACCCAAATTCTAATCAGCAGGAAATACAAGAAGCAGAAGAAGCAGTTGAGTGGTTACAAAATAATATGGGTGAATTGTCTGAAATGGCAATGATAAGAAATTTACACTGGTGGACTGTAGAATATGGTTTGATAGGAACTTTAGAAAATCCAAAAATATATGGGGCAGGTTTACTTTCTTCTATTGGTGAAAGTGCTTGGTGTATGCAAGATAAAGTAAAAAAAGTACAATACTCTTTAGATGCTGCAACTGTAAATTTTGATATTACAAAACCACAACCTCAATTATTTGTTACTCCAGATTTTGCTTATTTAAGTCTGGTTTTAGAAGAATTTGCAAACACAATGGCCTTACGTAAAGGAGGTTTAGATGGTGTTAAAAAATTAATTGATTCTAAAAACACAGGTACTATAGAACTAACTACAGGCATTCAAATTTCTGGTAATTTTTATAGAGTTATCGCTTGTAACAATAATAAAGTTGCTTACTTTCAAACCACAGGTTTAACAGCATTATCTAATAGAGATAAAGAATTGATTGGGCATGGAATACGTAAACACCAAAAAGGTTTTGGAAGTCCAGTTGGTAAACTAAAAGGAATAAACTTACCAATAGAAGACATGAGTCCTAGAGATTTAAAAGCTTATGGAATTTATGAAGGCCAATCCATGAATTTAGAGTTCGAAAGTGGTGTAATTTTAAAAGGTAGAGCAGTAACTGGAACAAGAGATTTAAAAGGGAAAATCTTACTAATTACTTTTGATGAATGTACAGTAACCTACAAAGACGAGATATTATTTCATCCAGAAATGGGATTATATGATATGGCTGTAGGAGCTGCTGTAACTTCTGCTTATGCAGGTCCTGCAGATGTGAACTCATTTGTTGGTCTAGGTAAAGTTTCTGAAACAAAAACACATAAAATTAAATATTCTGATAAGGAAAAAGAATTATATGGGTTGTATGAAAAAGTAAGAAATATACGTGAACAAAACACTGTGTCAGAAGAAAAGATAATTACAATTTTTAATAAACTTCAAAAAGACTTTCCTCAAGATTGGTTACTATTTTTAGAATTGTACGAACTGGCATCTAAAAAAGACTACACTATTAAAACTGATATTCTAAAAGTGCTCAATAGTTTGAAAAGTAACAAAAGTTACACTAAACTTATTGAAAATGGATTAAATTTGCATCAACATTAAAGAAAAATAACGTGGGTTTATTTGATATTTTTAAAAGAAAAGATATGAGTGTAGAAATTAAAGATTATTTAGAAAAAGATGCAGTAATTCTAGACGTAAGAACTAAAATGGAGTGGGATGAAGGACATATAGACACTGCTAAACATATTGTTTTAAATTTAATTCCTTTAGAGATAGAGCAAATTAAAGCTTGGAATAAACCAGTAATAGCCGTTTGTAAAAGTGGAGGTAGAAGTGGGCAAGCAGCTCAATTTTTAAAACAAAATGGAGTAGATGTTATTAATGGTGGTCCTTGGCAAAATGTGGCTCAACACTTAAATAACTAGTGTTTATAAAACCACTATTTCAATAAATTACTTAGAAAGTATTTTTCTATATTAAAAGAGCTCTAGAGTTTACACTTTAGAGCTCTTTTTGTTATATGTATATTTTTTTAAAATTAGGGTAGGGTAAAGTTAAAATGAGTTGTTTTACCTATGAATAACAATAATAAACTTACTATTATGAGAACATTATTTTTAGTATTTGCATTTTTATCTTTTGGGCTTTTGCAAGCGCAAGAAAAAGAAGAGAAGAAAGTTTCAAAAACTGCTTACTATAAACAAAGAGCCAAAGAAGACGCTAAATTTGAACAAGAATACAAAGCAAAATCCAAGAAAGAACAAAGAAAATTCTGGAAAGAACAAAAAGCCTACG
Organism: uncultured Polaribacter sp.; assembly: GCA_963973485.1. Lineage (GTDB taxonomy): Bacteria > Bacteroidota > Bacteroidia > Flavobacteriales > Flavobacteriaceae > Polaribacter. The sequence continues at coordinate 11,540 of CAXBAC010000043.1, forward strand.
AAAGAGATTTAAAAGAAAAAGACAAGATTGCTTACGAGGCTTATATGCAAGGTAAAAGAGATGCATATGCAGAACACAATGAGCATTGTAACCATC
>CAXBAC010000044.1:0-11611 GCA_963973485.1 uncultured Polaribacter sp.
AGATTACCCCCAAAAATCTCTTTTTGTTCAGCTCTACTTAAAGCTTTACCAATGTTTAAAATTTGTTTTTTCATAATTAATAAAATTAAAAAATTATATTTTCTATGAACATTTAAAGACACTCACAGTTTGTGTCTATTCTTCGCGAGAGAATGTGGTTATTAATTTTTATTCAAAAACTTATCAATTTCAACAATTAAGTCTTCAGTGTGTTTAAACCTTTTTAAAACAATGCCTTCAGGACTAATTAAAAAACTGGATGGTATTTCTTTAACTCCATATTTAAAAGCAACTATACTCTTACCAAGACCAACATTATCCGAAATATTAACCCAATCAATATTTAATTCTGAACTTGATTTTAGCCATGACTTTTTATCAACATCAAATGAAAAACTGATAACTTTTAATTTATCCGTTTGATATTTATTTTTTATAATAGGTAGTTTTGTTTTTATTTCTTTAATACATGGCATGCACCATGAAGCCCAAAAGTCTAATAATAAATAACTACCTCTATAATCTCTTAAAGTTACTTTTTTCCTTTTAAATCTCTTGTAATTATGTTAGGTGCTATTTCTCCAACTTTAACTCCTTTGTATGTTAAAAAGCTATTTAATACTTTTCCTTTTGGCGATTTTTTTAACCTATTTGATAATTGAATATAATAAGCATTCAAATCTTTTTTTGATATACCTTCTTTATAGCCAATAATTTCAGATAAAGAAAAATAATTATCCACATTTTCTTTTTTATTTAAAAAACTGTAAGCAAGATCACAAATTGTATCTATTTGCTTTTTAAAATCTAATTCAGATATAATTCCTTTTTTCATCTGCTTGTATTTCAAAGCTTTTTCATCTTGAAGTGGTTTCATAAAAGCATTATAGCGCTGAGATAAAGAATTTATTTTATTTGCTTTCACAAATGGATGAATATCATCTTCTTCATATTTTTTTATTGTTTGTTTGTCTGTATTTATTAGAATTTCTCCTTTTTCAACCCAAAAATTCATAAGTAACCAGTCATCATCAATTGAAATAACAGCAGGGAATGGATATTTTACATTTCCTGTAAAATTAAATTCTCCATTTTTTATTGTTGTAGAATCTATAACCTTATTTTCTTCATAACTAAACAAGACTACTTTTGAGTTTTCTTTAACACCATCTATAGTTGCTTTAATCTTATAAAGATTATTCTTTTTATTACAATTCATATAAACTAATGATAAAATAAATAAAATTAGGAGTGTTTTAGGTTTTAAAGACATATTAGTTGTTTTTATATTATAGTGAAACCTAAATAGTGATTTAGGTTTCACTAATTTTTATTCACTTATAATTTGTAGTTTAATCACATTTTTTAAAATACCCACCGTGTTTACTTCCACATTTACCAGAAGCGCATTGACTATTTATATTACATGCACAACCAGCAGGTTGTTCTGGGTATAAAACCTGACATAACCCTCCTTCGTCCTCATCGTACATACTTCCCCCAAAAATCTCTTTTTGTTCAGATCTAGATAAAGCTTTACCAATTTTTAAATTTGTTTTTTCAACATTTTATTTTGATATTTTAGAGGTAACTAATATTTAAATCATTTTTTTAAAAAAGTATAAAAATTTTCTCTATAAATTATACTGTTAAACCTACTCAATTCTTTAATGAATATATAATCCATCTTTTTTCATTACTATACAAGTTTACTTATTTATTAAGCCAATCGAAAAAAAAGACACTCTATATTCATAAATATCGAGCAGTTTTTAATAAATAAAGAGTGTAATAAAAAATCGTAAGCAACTAGATTTCAGACACATTACAAAACACATCTTTAATAAGTAAAAAAGCAATTATGTTTAAAGATATAAAAAAGTCAGTTATTTAATTATTTTTGATTTCATTTGGTGCGTTAAATACAAAGGGACATTTTAAAAAGTACTCTTTTATATCATTTAGTATATCTAGGCATCTAAAAAAACATCTAATGAAACACGTGAATGAGAGATATAAATAAAACAGCTTACATTTTTTCAATAGTATTAATAGTATTGTGTAATAAAACTTCGTTTTCTGCTCAAACAAATTTCAATAAAAAATCACTAGAAGAGCTTTTTAATGAAGCTCAAAAAACAAACAATAAAACCAAAAAAATTGAGTATTTACAAGATTTTGTTTCACTCGCAAAAAAAGAAAAAAAGAAAAATAAAATTTTTGCAGGCTACTATCTTTTAGCTTCTACGTATAATAACCAAACAAAATTAACTTATTTAGATAGTATCATTAATGCTACAAAAAATGCACCTACTAAAAACTATCCTTCTATAGCATATAATGCAAAAGCTATTTATCTACAAAATCAAGGATTGAATCAAAAGGCTATTGACAACTTTTTGCTTTCAAACAAATATGCTTATGTGGGTAATAATGAAACAATTATAAATCTAAATAATTTTGCAATTGCTTCAGTAAAAAGAACCATAGAAGAGTACGAAGAAGCAAAAATACTATTTAAAAAAACTTTAAATTTTTCAAACGTAAAAAACATTAGTTCTTTAAATACCATTTCATTGATTAGTCTTTCAAATGTTTCTTATGAGCTAGAGGAAGTAGATTCTGCAACTTACTACAATAAATTAGGAATCTCTAAAACTTTAAAAAATAATGATGTTAAAAACTATCACCACTTTGCAGTAAACCAAGGAATTGTTCACTATATTAAAAAGGAACACGATATTGCTTTAGATAGTTTACTTAAACACAAACCTTATTTTTTAAAAAATAAAGATTCAATAAACTTATCATATATACATTTCTATTTGGGTAAAATTTATCAAGATAAAGGTGACAAAGAGTTAGCAACTAAATACTATAAAAAAATTGATTCTCTTTTAAACCTGAAATTAAATTTAACTCCTAAATTTCGAGAATCTTATGTCTATCTAATTAATAAATTTAAACAAGAAAATGACCTTAAAAATCAATTGTTTTATATAGAAAGATTACTAGATTTTGACAGTGTAGTGTATTCAAAAACTAACTATTTAAGCAAAACAATTTTTAAAGAATATGATATTCCAAATTTAAAAAAAGAAAAAAAGAACATCGTTAAAAAAATGAATGATGATCATGCCCTATTTGTAAAATCTATTTCAATTATTGGCGCGTTATTAGGCATTGCAATTTTATTTTTAATCTACCAATCATACAAAAGGAAACAGTACAAAAAAAAGTTTTTAGCTATTATTAAAAACTCGCAATTTAAGCAAACAGAAAATAGTAACGATATTAAAAGTATAGATATTCCAGAAGAAATAATAAAAGACGTTTTAATACAATTAAAGGATTTCGAAAACAATCGCAACTTTTTAAATAAAAAAATCACACTAAATTCTTTAGCAAAAGACCTCAACACAAACAGTAATTATTTATCTAAAATTATCAATCACTATAAAAAAACATCATTTTCTAACTATATCAATAATTTAAAAATTGAATACATTATTTCAGAAATAAAAAGTAACCCAATTCTAAAAAAATATACTGTTAAAGCAATTGCTGATGAAGCACACTTTAACAATGCTGAATCTTTTTCAAAAGCATTTTACAAATTAAAAGGCATCAAGCCTTCTTACTTTTTAAAAAAAATATCAAATATTGAATTTAACAATGAGTCGTAATTCATAAATTCAGAGTATGTTCTTTGGCATATTACGCTGTATTTATAAATTTTATTAAATTTTTTTAATAATTTTCAAAACTCAAAAAAATAGCAAAATCCATTTCTTAAAGCTTGATTAAATAAAATTTTATCTATTACCAGAAAATATTGATAAATAAATGTTTTCTCTTAGAAAACAACTGTGCCATAATGAAATCAATCAACCCCATAATTGCAAATTATCATAGTCAAAAACTAATGCAAGATAAAGTGCAAGTTATTTGTATTAAAAAACTTAAAGATCAAATTAAGCTCACAAAAGAACTGTTAGACAAGCTAAGAGTGCATATTAGAGGTCATAAGTTTAAAGACCAAAAAGATGAAACCTATTTTTTTAAACATGTAAAACCAAGTATATGTGCAGACTTAATTTATTACAAAAGTCAACTAAAATACCAAATAAGCAAGCCTAACACAATAAACTCTTTATCTAAAAATTATTTGAAAAATCAATTAAAAAAATTAGAATCTAAAAAGCGTAAAAACTTAACCTTTTACAAATATTACAAACAAGACAATAGGTTTTTAGATCATGTATATTTCTTAAGAGAAAACAAACAACTAGATTTATTTTCTGCAGACCTATCTATTCATATAGATTCAGAATTTTACACAAGTCATGATACCTTAGCTGCAGAAGTAATTACTTACGATTTATTGACAAATTTTTACAAAACAGAAATAAATAAATTAAAGGAAGTTGCATCTAGTAAAACCAAAAATATCAAATCAAAAAGCCCTTTAAGTTGGACAGCCTCTAAAACAGATTTAATTGAATTAATTTATGCATTAAAAATTTCTGGTGCAGTAAATACAGGGCATATAAACACAAAAGAACTAGTAACTATTTTTTCCTCTTTATTCAACATAGATGTGTCAAATTATTATAAAACATACTCAGAAATTAAGAATAGAAATACAGAAAGATCAAAGTTTTTAAATAGATTATTGCAAGATTTTGAAGCAAAATTAGAATATGATGATGGCATCTAAACACGTAACCTCTTCGTAACTACGAAAACAATATTTTCAAAATAGTAAAGTATCATTTGCTACCAAAACACAACAAAAAAAAGATAATAGTAGTGGAAAAAAGACAAATAAATATTTTTCGTAGTTACGTTCAACTACCGAAATAAAATCAAAATCAGTACAGATATTTGTAAAACGAAAGTCAAATCAATGGTTCACGTACTTATGTAAATAAAATTAAAAGTCGTGAGCTAAACCAAAAAGAAGAGGTTATCATAAAAACTAAATTGGGGGATTTAGTCGATAGCTTCTTCTTTTACAAAAATCATGTACAAATGCCAACATCAATTATTACTACAGAAGATCTACGCGAATTCAAAGAAGAATTACTAGAAGACATCAAAGCAATGATCAATCATCAATCTGGTTTTGCTCCTAAAAAATGGTTAAAATCACCAGAAGTCAGAAACCTGTTAAGTATTTCTCCAGGTACATTACAAAATTTAAGAATCAATGGAACATTGCCCTACTCTAAAGTTGGAGGAGTAATCTACTACGATTATGAGGAAATTGTAAAAGTATTAGAAGAAAATCGTATTCATAACAAGTTTTGACACTCGTGTCATGCTGAACTTGTTTCAGTATCTCATTAATTCAGTCACTAATAAATTTTTCTGTCACTTCGAGTGATTTTATCGTCAAATTGAGCGTGTCGAAATTTGATGAAAAAATTGTATCGAGAAGTCTCTCTATATGCAAAACGTAAATTACATAAAACATCTAAAAGGTGTATTCTATCAATTCTCAAAAGACAACCGGCTAAATCCAACTCACATTAGCCTATACATAGCACTATTCCAAATCTGGAATAACAACCGATTTTTAGAAGAATTCTATATCAATCGCGAAGAAGTAATGCGGTTTTCAAAAATAGGCTCAAAATCCACCTACCACAAGTGTATCAAAGAATTAAGTCATTGGAAATATATCGTTTATTATCCATCACATAATCCGTATAAAGGTAGTAAAATTAAGATGTTCAAATTCGAGACAAGTACTGGACAAGCTCTGGTACACAACAGTATTAATATCGAGACAAGCAGTGGACAAGCACTGGTATCTATTAATAAACATATACAAACTAATAGAAACAATATAAACAGTATTAAACTTGACCAGCCAAAAAATGAAAAAGAAGTAATTGATTTTTTCAAAAAAGAAAACTGGCCAGAAATAGAAGCACAAAAATTTTACAGTCACTATCAAGGAATTGGTTGGAAAGTTGGCGGAAAAACAAAAATTGTCAATTGGCAAGCCACAGCAAAAAACTGGATGATAAAAGCTGAAGAAATTTTGTCAGTTCGAGCGCAGTCGAGAACAAACCAAAATGCAGTTAGCCAAGAAATGGACAACCTCAAAACAACCAAAAACAAAAATTACAATGAACCATTGTGACGTCATAGAATCTGGCAGGCGAGTGTCTTCAGTTTGAAAATCACGTAAAATGAAATGTTGTTTGACACTGACTGAAAGGAAGTGGAGTTCATTTCATTTAGTGATTGAAAACTAGAAAGACCGCCGAAGATTCAAGGCTTGAATTTTTGGTTCGTTTTGTTTCAAGACAAAATGAACAGATCATTAGTATAAAAAACAACGCGTTATTCTTGCTTAGGCAGGAATCTATTAAAAAAATGAAAATAGAATCACCACATATCATAATCGAAGATAGCGTCCAATACCAATTAGGAGAACTAAAAGGCAATAGAATTCACTATGATTTCCAAAAAATCCTAATTTATTTAGATGCAAAAGGGAAACTACTATTTGGTAAGAATTTCAAAATCTTCAAAGAAGATGAAGCAATTCTATACAAACTATGTGTCTATTTCATTCGCGATTTTGAAACTTGCAGAAAATTAAAGATAAATCCCAACAAAGGCATTCTACTATCTGGTCCAGTAGGTTGTGGTAAAACAAGTTTAATGAAACTATTGCCATTTATAGTACCTCATCAAAATAAACATAGGGTAATTGCTGCAAGAAACATCTCATTTAGTTTTAATAAAAACGGATTTAAAATCATTGAAGATTATGGCAACAATGGTTTCTATTGTTTTGATGATTTAGGTATAGAATCCACAGGAAGACATTTTGGCAAAGATTGCAATGTAATGGGCGAAATTTTGTTATCTCGTTACGATTTATTTTTAAAAAATAAAGTAAGAACACATGCAACTACCAATTTAAATGCACAAGAATTAGAAAATAGATATGGCAATCGAGTACGTTCAAGAATGCGTGAATTATTTAATTTAATTGCTTTTGGTGAAGAAAGTGAGGATAAAAGAAAATAAAGACAGCACCGTCTAAACACCGGCAATTCCATATAAAAACATAAAATTAAGCTTTGGCAAAAAAAGTGATATTTACCAAAATTTAATTACTAAAATAAGCCATAGTATTTCTTTACTTTATTGTTACCTCAATTATTTCAATTACTTTTTATATATTTGTTCACTTTTTAGTTGTGTTCACGAATAATGAACACGTTAAAATAATGAACAAAAAGAATGTAAAATGAATGAAACAGATATTTTAAACAAAGCTATTCATAATGTAGAAAAAGATATTCCAATAATTTGGGACTGGAAAGAAATAGCTTTTAAAAATGATATTGGTGTTGATGGAGAATTGAACATAAAAATAAATAATCAAAACATACAAATGTTTGTCGAGATTAAAAAAGATGTTAAAAATCATCAACTCTTCAATATATTAGAGTACAATAAAAGATTTAAAAACTTCTTATTAGTGGTAGAAAAACTATACCCAAAAGTAAAAAAAGAGCTTCGCGAAAATCATATTAATTATTTAGAAGCTAACGGTAATGTCTATATAAAAAAAGAAAATTTATTTCTTTTCATAGATACTAATAAAACAACCAAAAATCAAAAAGAAAAAGGTAATAGAGCATTTACAAAAACAGGATTAAAAGTAGTTTTTCATTTCTTGTTAGATAAAAAAATAATAAACTATACACAAAGAGATATTGCAGATATTACAAACGTAGCATTAGGTAACATTCCATTAATAATAAATGGTTTATTGGAAAATAATTTCATTTTAAAGCTAAATAAAAATGAATATGTAATTAATAATTATTTAGAACTACTAAACAAGTGGATTACAGAATTCGAACAAACATTAAAACCTACAATTTTCAAGCAACGCTTTAGATTTCAAAATAGAAATCAAGATTGGCGAGAATTACAACTAGATATAGAAAAAACAGTTTGGGGTGGGGAACCTGCTGGAGATATCATAACCAATCATCTACGTCCAGAAAAATTCATTCTATACACCAAAGAAACGACAAAAGATTTAATGGTAAATTATAGATTGTTACCCGATGATGAAGGTGAAATATGGATATATGATAAATTTTGGTCGTCTAATTTTAACAATAAAACAGCACCAAAAGCGTTAGTATACACAGATTTAATGATTAATGATGATAAAAGAAGCAAAGAAACCGCAAAACTAATTTTTGATGAGTACATCCAACCAAACCTATAAAGAATTAGCCATTCCATACTTCAAAGAAGTTTTTGATTGCTTAGATGCAGTAATGCTAAAACGAAATGTACCCTATTATTTAATTGGAGCAAGTGCTATTGCGTTAGAATTATTAAAAAAGGGTATCAAACCAAGCAGAGGTACAAAAGATATCGATTTTGCTATAATGATATCCTCTATTCAAGAATTTGAATTAATAGTGGCTGAACTAGGCAAACACGGTTTTAATAAAGTAGCAGCTCCTTGGACATTGTATAATGACAAATTTAACATTGTTATAGACTTATTGCCATTTGGTGAAATAGAAGAAAAATTTACCGTAAATTTCAATCAAAGACATACAGGTTTGCATGTGTTAGGTTTTAGCGAAGTATTAGATAAATCAGAAACAGTTCAAATAGAAGAAAAGTCAGTACAAATTCCATCTTTACCAGGCATGGTCATTTTAAAACTAATTGCTTGGAGTGACAGACCTGAAGAACGTGAAAATGATTTGTATGATATTTTAAGAATTATAGAACATTACTTCGAATTAAATTACGATGAAATTATAGAACATCATCATGATACATTTACAGATTTAGAAGTCTTCGATCAACTAAAAATAGCAGCAAGAGTATTAGGCAGAAAAGCAAGTCAGTTTTTAAATATTTCTGAGGCAATCAATAATAGAATTTTAAAAACAATAAACGATAATGTTATAGACCCCAAAAATTCTGCAATAGCAAAACAATGGATAAAAGATAAAGAATGGGATTTAGAATATGCAGTTCAAATTTTGGAAGAGTTTAAATTAGGTTTGATAGAAAGAAAACAGGTAATTTAAAAAAAACTATATTTTTTTAGTTTAAAGAATATTTACGTAGAACTTTCGATTTCAATAAGTGGGTAGATAAGTGGGTAGATAAGTGGGTAGATAATTTAACAGATAATAGAGTTAATATTATCAAAGCTATTCATAAAAATAATAAAGTTTCTAAAAGAGAATTAGAAGAAATAGTGGGCATAAGTGCTACTGCTATTGATAATAACCTTGATACTCTAAAAAAATTAGATCTTATAGAAAGAGTTGGCAGTGCTAAAGGTGGTCATTGGAAAATAAGCTACATACTTCCATAAGTGGGTAGAAAGAGTGGGTGGCAAATTTTAGGTGTGTGTTTGAAATAATTTCTTTTTGTAAATATAAATTTGATGTATCATAAAAATTAAAAAGATTTAAAATCCTATCAATTAATGCTTTTTGTTATTTTTACAATCTATGAAGAAATACACCTCAAGAATCACATCTAAAAGTATTGAGCAAAGTGGATTGCCTAGTGGTTATAAAGCTATTGCAGAATATATTTGGAATGGTTTCGATGCTCAAGCAACTACTATTAATATTGATTATGATTCAAATGAGATAGGTTACTTAAATAATTTATCTATTTCGGATAATGGTGTAGGTATTAATTTATCAGATATTGAAAATACGTTTGGTAAGTTTCAAGATTCTCAAAAGGCTTTTACTTTTTCAAAAACAGGTTTTATTAAAGGAAAGAAAGGTAAAGGTCGTTATTCATTTACAACGTTCGCTAATCAATCAAAATGGGATACAGTTTTCAATCAAGATGATAAAAATTTTCAATATTCCATTATTATCAATAAAAAAGATAGTCAAAATTATGGAATTCCAAGTGAAAAGAAAATAGTTAAAACTAATACAGGTACAACTGTCTCTTTTGATGGATTTTTTGATTTGTTTGGTGATCAATTAGATAATGAAACTTTTTTTGATTTTTTAGCAGGTGAGTTTGGTTGGTTTTTACATTTAAACAAACAGAGAGATTATAGAATATTAGTTAATGGCATAAGGATTGATTATAGTAGAATTATAGTTGATTCAGAAGATTTTGAATCCACAATTATTGATAATAAATTTAAAGTATCCTATGTTAGATGGTCAAAAAAAATTGGAGATAAATATTTTAATTATTTTTTGAATAGTAATAAAATTGAAAAACACCGTGTTCACACATCTTTTAACAATGGAGCTATAGATTTTCATCACTCCGTTTATGTTGAATCAGGGTATTTCAATGATTTTTTACCCACCAAAATTGATGCTCCATCTACAGATAAAAATCAACAAGATGAAACGTTTAAACTACTTGTTTCTCATTTGAAAGATTTTATATCAAAAAAAGAAAAAGAGTATATAAAAGATAATAAAGCTGAAGGTTTAATTGTTAAATATAGAAAAGATAAAGTATTTCCCTTTTTTAAAAACACTAAATATGAACAATTAAGAAAAGACGATTTAGAAAATGTAGTAAAAGAGCTTTATTGTGCTGAACCCAAAATTTTCCACAAACTAAATAATACACAAAGTAAAACATTAGTTGGTTTTCTTAACTTGCTTTTAGATTCTGATGAACGAGATAAAATATTAACGATTATTGACGGCATTGTTAATTTGACAGATGATGAAAGAACAGAATTATCAGAAACATTGAGTAAAACAAAATTCACTCATATTTTAAGTTTAGTTAAACTTTTAGAGAATAGACATACTGCTGTTGAAACTTTAAAAATTTTAATTTTTGATTTAGAAAAATTCACTAATGAAAGAGATCACATTCAAAAAGTTATAGAAAATAATTACTGGTTATTTGGTGAAAAATATCATTTGGTTTCTGCTGATGATAGTTTTGAAATTGTTTTAAATAACTATCTTAATTTTTTAGAATTAAATGATAATAAAAAACCTAAAATTAGTGAAGTAAATCAACAAGAAAAATTAAGAAGACCAGATATATTTATTTGTCGTAAATCAAATATTCCAGATCCAAATTCAGATGATGATATTATTGAGGAGAACATAATAGTCGAACTAAAAAGGCCTTCTGTTACTATTGGTAAAGAGCAATATCGTCAAATAGAAGATTATTTAAATTTCATTGTAAATGAAGTTAAATTTAATAGTCAATTAAGACAGTGGAAATTTATTTTAGTAGGTAAAGAAGTTGATAGTTTTATAAAAGGACTTTATTTAAATCAAAGTAATAAAGGAAAACGGTTTCTTGTTCAGTCTATAAATAATTTTGAAATTTACGCAATGACTTGGGATGATTTGTTTAAACAGTACAAACATCGTCATAGGAATTTAGTTGATAAATTAGAATTTAAAAACACAATAAAAGAGGAATTAAAATTGAAAGGGATAAATTTCGATAAAGAACTATCTGATAGTCTTACAAAAGAAATAATTCGATAAAAATTAAACTCCCCACAAACCAAAATCCAGTTTGTTGCAAAAGCAAAAAATCTCTGTCTTTTGGTTTGTTCCGCGCGCCA
>CAXBAC010000045.1:0-11561 GCA_963973485.1 uncultured Polaribacter sp.
TAAAGCATTAGAATTGGTGTTTGCAAAACATTGATTGGCAGCTTCTGTTATGGCAGCACCTGGAGCTATTGTGATTTCTAAAATATTATACCCACAAACAGAAGAAGTAAATACAGATGTAAGTGTGTCTCAAGAAAAAATTGGATCTAATATCTTAGATGCAATTGCAAACGGAACAACTGAAGGATTACGTTTAGCAGTAAACGTTGGTGCAATGTTATTAGTATTTGTTGCAGTTATAGCTATGATAAACGGAATTTTAGGTTGGGTAGGAGATATTACAACTTTAAATGCATGGATGGCAGAAAATACAGCTTACGAAAGTTTTTCACTAGAAGCTATTTTGGGGTATTTATTTGCACCTCTAATGTGGTTAATTGGTGTTGCTGTAGAAGATATAGCTTTGATGGGCCAATTATTGGGAATTAAACTTGCAGCTAGTGAATTTGTAGGTTATATACAGTTGGCAGAACTTAAAAATATAGCAAGTGCAACACATCTAACGTATAACAAATCTATAATCATGGCTACATATATGTTATGTGGTTTTGCAAATTTTGCATCAATAGGTATTCAAATAGGAGGTATAGGTTCTTTAGCTCCTGGGCAGCGTAAAACATTATCTGAGTTTGGTATGAAAGCCTTAATAGGTGGAACTATAGCATCTTTAATGTCTGCAACTATTGCAGGTATGATTATTGGTTAATCAGTTATTAAAAAAGGTTAATAACTTTATAATAGAATTTAAAACTTCAATCTCTTTAGGTTGAAGTTTTTTTTATTTTAGTTTTTTAGAAATTTGAAGGAAAAATGAAGCAATATCACGATTTAGTAAAGCACGTTTTAGAAAACGGAAACGAAAAAGGAGATAGAACAGGTACTGGAACTAAAAGTGTTTTTGGGTATCAAATGCGTTTTGATTTAAGTGAAGGTTTCCCAATGGTAACAACTAAAAAACTCCATTTAAAAAGTATCGTTTACGAACTACTTTGGTTTATTAAGGGTGATACAAATATTAAATACCTTCAAGAAAATGGAGTAAGAATTTGGAATGAATGGGCAGATGAAGAAGGAAATCTTGGCCCTGTTTATGGCCATCAATGGCGTAATTGGAATAGTGATGAAGTAGATCAACTAAAAGAAGTTATTGCTACTTTAAAGTCTAATCCTAACTCTAGAAGAATGTTGGTTTCTGCTTGGAATCCATCAGTTTTACCAGATACTTCTGTTTCTTTTTCAGAAAATGTAGCTAATGGAAAAGCAGCATTACCTCCTTGTCACGCATTTTTTCAGTTTTATGTTTCAGATGGAAAATTATCTTGTCAATTATATCAGAGAAGTGCAGATATTTTTTTAGGAGTTCCTTTTAATATTGCTTCTTACGCTTTGTTTACAATGATGATTGCACAAGTATGTGGTTATGAAGCAGGTGAATTTATACATACTTTTGGTGATGCGCATATTTATAACAACCACGTTGAGCAATTGGAATTACAGTTGTCTAGAGATATTAGACCATTGCCAAAAATGAAAATTAACCCTGATATTAAAAACATTGAAGATTTTACCTTTGATGATTTTGAGTTATTAGATTACAATCCTCATCCACATATAAAAGGAAAAGTAGCCATATAAACATTATAAAATAATCTTATGATTACAATTATAGCAGCCATTGCAAAAAATAATGCTTTAGGAAAAGACAACGATTTAATTTGGCATTTGCCAGCAGATTTAAAACGATTTAAAAAAGTTACTTCTGGTCATCATATTATAATGGGTAGAAATACTTTTGAATCTATTGGAAAACCTTTACCAAACAGAACTACAGTTATTGTAACTAAAAATGCAGATTATGTAAAAGAGGGATGTCTTATTGCTAATAGTGTAGAGCAAGCTTTAGAAATGGCAGAAGAAGATGATCAAATATTTGTAATTGGTGGTGCTCAAATCTACAAATATGTAATGGCAAATAATTTAGCAGATATTTTAGATATTACTTTAGTGCATAATGAATTTGAAGCTGATGTTTTTTTTCCTGAAATAGACTCAGACGTTTGGGATTGTATAGAAAGAGAAGATTTTATAGCAGACGAAAAGAATGAATATGATTATAGCTTTTTGAGGTTTAAGAAAATAGTTAATTAATTCTATTAGTTCTAAAACCACCACCCAAACTCATTTTGTACTTTCTTTGTGCAAATAGAAAATAGTTAAACAATTTGTAGTTTACCTCATAACCATAATTTATTGTTGATTGATAATCAATAATGTTTTCATAAATATTTGGGTTAAAACGTATTGTATTTCTTGCTCTTTGATTCCAAGTATTTACCCAAGCTCTATTTCTTGATTCCATATAATCTTGAGAATAAAACCCTTCTGGTTGAGCAACTGCATTTAAAAAATAGGTAAAACCAGGGTCTATAATTGTAATTTCATACTCTAAACTGTCATTAGCAATTACTACAGGTTCTTCTTTTTGTGTTGAAGAACTAATTACAGGACTAGCCCCACAAGACCATAAAATAATACTAATTAGAGAGAAAAAGACTATTTGTTTAAAAAACTTCATAGCTTAAAGATATAAATTTTATATAAATTCATCACTATCTAGTTTTTTTAAGAGTTATTAATAACTTATGAATTGCCTTGTAGAGATTTTTTTTGATTACAGTAATCATCAAAATTTAAAAATATTATAAAAATAGGTGTATTTTAAATCTATAAATATTAATTTTAAAATCTAAACCAATCAACAAATGAAGTATAAAATAGTTACACTTTTACTATTGTGTGTGTTTTTAGCATGTAATAAAACCACAGGACAAAATAATAATTATTTAATTTTAGGAGAAAAAGAAAGAGCTACTTTAAAAGATGAACTCTTAGAAGATAGGTTCAATAACTTATTGCCTCAATTAATGGATAAAGCAAACATAGACATGTGGTTGTTAATTTCTAGAGAATATAATGAAGACCCAGTATTAAAAACAATGTTGCCAGCAACGTGGTTAAATGCAAGAAGAAGAACTATAATTGTTTTCTATAGAAACAAAGAAAAAAATACGGTTGAGAGAATTGCAGTTGCAAGATATGATATTGGAAAAAGCATACAATCTGCTTGGAATAAAGAAGAGGAACCAGATCAATGGAAAGCTTTAGAGAAAATTATAAAACAAAGAAATCCAGATAAAATAGGTATCAATACTTCTACACATTTTGCTTTAGCAGATGGTTTGGTAAAAACAGATTATGACGAATTGGTTGCAAACGTTTCTTCAGAAATAACTGAGAAATTAGTATCTGCAGAAAAATTAGCTATTGGTTGGATAGAAACAAGAACAGAAAAAGAGTTGACGCTTTTTAAAGATTTGGTTAAAATTACGCATGATATTATAGACGAAACTTTCTCAGCTAAAAACATTACTCCTGGTAAAACAACTACAGAAGATTTAGTATGGTTTATGCGCAATAAAGTAACAGATTTAGGCTTAGAAACTTGGTTTCACCCAACAGTAGATGTGCAAAGAAATAATGAGGCATTAAAATCTCATATAGAATCTTTTTCAAAAGGAAAAGACGATAAAATAATTCAAAAAGGAGATTTATTGCATTGCGATTTTGGAATTACCTACATTGGATTAAATACAGATTGTCAACAACATGCATATGTTCTAAAAGATGATGAAAATAATGTGCCAGAATTTTTGAAAGAAGCTTTTAAAAAAGGAAATAGGGTACAAGATATTTTAACAAGCAATATGAAAGCTGGTTTAACTGGAAATGAAATTTTGCTAACTTCCTTAAATCAAGGTAAAAAAGAAGGTTTAAGACCATCTATTTATACACATCCTTTAGGTAAATATGGACACAGTGCAGGAACTACAATTGGTATGTGGGATTCGCAAAACGGAGTTCCTTTTAACGGAGATTATCCTCTACAAAAAAATACAGCTTACGCCATAGAATTAAACACAACAGTTTTTATTGATGAATGGAAAAAAGATATTAGAATAATGCTAGAAGAAGCTGGTTTTTTTGGTGATAATATTTTTGAATATGTAAATGAAAGACAAACTGCAATAAAGCCTATTAAAATAAATTAATGAAACAACGATGTTTTTGGGTTACAGATGATAAGCTTTATCAAGATTACCATGACAATGAATGGGGCATTCCTGTTTATGATGATGAGACTTTGTTCGAGTTTTTACTTTTAGAAACTTTTCAAGCAGGCTTAAGTTGGGTAACCATTTTAAATAAAAGAGAAAACTTTAGAAAAGCTTTTGATAATTTTGATTATCAAAAAATAGCCACATATTCAGAAAGTAAATACAATACTTTACTGCAAGACAAAGGCATTATAAGAAATAAGCTAAAAATTAGAAGTGCTATTACAAACGCTCAGTTGTTTATGGAAATACAGAAAGAATTTGGTTCATTTTCTAAATATTTTTGGAGCTTTGTAAATAATACACCAATTGTAAATAAATTTAAAAATAGATTAGAGGTACCAGCAAACACCCCTTTGTCAGATCAAATATCTAAAGACTTAAAAAAAAGAGGGTTTAAATTTGTTGGTTCTACAGTTGTTTATGCATTTATGCAGGCTACTGGTTTGGTTAATGATCATACAAAAAACTGTTTTAAATACCCTAATTAATGCAAATATTACAAGTTCCTAAAGCCGATTTAAAACAAATTGTTTCAATATTCAATAGAGAAATAGGACGCTTTGTGTTTTTTGTTTTTGTATTGTTTTTTGATAGTATTTACTTCGCAGAAAATATAAGTAACTCACAAATTTGGATAAACATCTTAATGCTTGCTGGTTTCTTTAAAATGTATTTTAGGTCTACTCCTAGAGTTAAAGAACTTATGATTTATGCAGTTATTTTAGGCTTAATTGGAGAGTATTTTTTCTCACGTTTATTAGGAATGTACACATATCGTTTAGAAAATGTGCCTTTATATGTGCCTATTGGGCATGCAGCTTTATATGGAAGAATATTTATGTTTAGTAAAGCATCTGTAGTTAGAAAACATCATAAAGCCATAGAGCAATTGTTTGCGATTGCAATAGGTATTTTTGCTACTATTTACCTTATATTTTTTACAGATGTTTTTGGTTTTGTAATGACAATTTGTGTATTTCTCTTGCTTCTAAAAAGGCCTAAAGATAGATTGTTCTTTTACTCTATGTATATTTTAGTAGCTATTTTAGAAATAGGAGGCACTGCATTTGGTTGTTGGAAATGGCCTGAAATAGCTTTTGGTGTTTTTGAGTTTTTGCCTAGTCATAATCCACCAAGTGGTATTAGTCTGTTTTATTTTTTATTAGATATAGGTTGCTTTTTCATCTATGTTAAAATTCATAAGAGAGCTTGGAGAAAACTTCAGAAAAGAAGAGACTCATCATCAAAGAATAATACAATATAATATTAGATAATAAAGTTGTAAAAAGGTATAGAAGCGATTGTTAATTGCCAAACAACAAACGTATAGCAACAAAAACAGCAATTATAATACCACCGTAAATTAGTACATTTTTTCCTGCTCCTTTGTAGTATCTGTTATGATTTTTAATATCTTTTTTGTAACTAAAGTATATTAAAGTTCCAAAAGCTAACACAAAAAAAATGATAAATAGTATTCTACCACTTGTAAAGTAAGCATTAAAAATCATCTGTTATTTCTTTAAAGGTTTAAAAATATTAGACACATTTTGAGTTTCTTATCTGCATAAGAAGTTTTATATTGTCTGCTGCAAAATTACAAATTATAAATCAAAATTATCTGAATTTATTCATACAGAACACTAAAAATTTTCACTAAAAATGAAAGATAAAATAGCTGCAGTACATGCATTTCACACGGCTTTTAAATTAAATATACAAAACACACCAACAGTAAACATATCAGAAGAAAGAAAACAATTACGTTTTGAGTTGATGAAAGAAGAAAATGAAGAGTATTTAGAAGCTGCAAAAAATAATGATTTGATAGAAGTTGCAGATGCTTTAGGAGATATGTTATACATTTTGTGTGGTACAATTATAGAACATGGAATGCAAGACAAAATAGAGGAAGTATTTCATGAAATTCAACGCTCTAACATGAGTAAATTAGGTGAGGATGGAAAACCTATTTATAGAGAAGATGGCAAGGTTTTAAAAGGTCCAAATTATTTTAAACCAGACTTTAGTAAGATTTTAAAGGAGTAAGTAATTTTTTAATTATAAATTGATTCACTAAGTATAGAATACAAATTGCTTTTTAAAAAAAACTATTCTTTTCTAACTCCATTTAGCAAGTCTTGATGTAGCGAAATATCATCATTAGTTTTGTGTAATACAGAAATATCTCCTGTAACTTCTAACACTACAGCTTCTACTTGGTTAAAATTTAACACGTTTGCTTCTCTTAATTTTGCAATTAATTGTGACTCTTGTATTCTTGCTTTTTTTAAATTTTTATACAAAATCTTGTTTTTATCCATCAATAACAGGGGCTTGTTAGAAATCAAAGCATCTATTAAAGGTATTTTTCTTTGTAATATAGAAAAAATAAACGTTAAAAGTAGAAGACTTCCAATGGCTACAGAACCATGTATTATTGATGTACTAGAGGTTAAAATTGATGATATAATACTACCAATAGCTATAGTAAAAGAAAAATCATAAGCAGTAAACTTAGCAAAAGACCGTAAACCAATAATGCGTGTCAATAATATAATTGCAATAAAAATTAAAATACTACCTAGTAAGGTTTGTAAAAGAGGGTCGTTTACACTATAAATCCATTTCATATTTAAAATTTTAATTTATTTTCTAGAAACATATATTTTATTAGTAATTTTCCAATCATTCTTTTTTTTTTGAAGAGATAAAATATCAATATAAGTTATTGTGTCTACTTTCATGCTCATTTTTACACTAGCAATAGTATTGTCAACAACATCTATGTTTAATATTTCTAGTGCGCAATTTTGTAAAACTTCTTTTGATAATTTTGTTCTATTACCCCACTTTGGCATTAAATCTTTAAAATAATGATTTTTAAAACCGATTATTTTATCATTTTCTAAAATAGGTACTTTCATTGTACCATTTAAGGTGTCAAAAGCAGCATTTAATTTATTAATATCTCTTTCAATGTAACCATCGTAATAATTTTGAACAGTTTTGGTGATAGCATTAATTGAGGATTGTTTATTTTGAGCATGAGAAATAATAGTAAATATTAGCATTCCAATTAGAAGTGTTCTTTTCATTTTTAGTAATGTTTATAGTTTAAAATTGTCATTCTTACTTGCAAATTTAAAGCCCAATTTTTCAATTTCTTTTCTTGCTTTACTATTTGATTGTAATGTTGGGTTTGTATGGTTAAAATGGATAAAAATTATTTTAGATTTTGTTTCTATAGTTTCATTTCTAAATAATTTAATAGTCTCCTCAATAAAAGGATGAGGTACTTCAGAGATAGCCCTTTTAACTTCATTCTCATCTAAAAAAGTTGCATCTAAAAAAGCATAATCTACTTTTTTTACTTCTTCAATAATATCTTTTTCCCATTTGTACCATTTGTCAATATCTGGAATAAATAATGCTGTTTTTTCAGTTCCTTTAATAGTGTACCCAACTGTTTCAGAGAATTCATCTCTGTGAGGAACTAAAAAAGGGGTTACAGATAATTTATTATTTAAAGATATTAAACTGTCTTTTTTTAATTTTCTAAGTGCTATATTTTGAAGAGTTACTAATTGACTCCAAGGACCATTTGTTTCCAAGAATGATTTCATTTTAGGCATTGCAAAAACAGGTATGTCTTTCTTTCCATAAGCTTCTCTACCAAAATACATTAAGCCTGTGTAATGCCCAATATGAGCATGAGTTAAAAAAATACCATCTATTAAAGTGTTGGTTTTTAAATGATTGTTTTCTAATTCAGCAAGTTGTGTGTGCAAATCTGGAGTTGCTTCAAATATCCATTTTTGTTTATTTTCTGTATCAACTAATCCTAAAGAAACTACACTTTTACGTTTAGTTTTCCCTAAAAAATAATTTTTACAACATTCTTTTTGACAGCCTATATGTGGGTAACCTCCATCTTGTGCTACACCTAAAATTGTAATGTATTGTCTATTTATATTTATTGTTGACTCATTATTACAAGAAATAAATAGCGATATAAATAGAATAACTTTAAGTTGATTATAAAAACCTTTCATAAAAACTATTGATTTATAAATACTTTTGCTCCTTCATGATCAAAAGTATCATAAACAGAGTTACTTATAATGTTTCTAATTTGTAATTGTTCATCATAAATTTTCCAATTGTTTTGTTCTTGTAACTCATAAATTGCATTTTTGAAAGATATAAAATAATGTTGTTCATTTTCGTAGCTAAAGGCTCCTGTTGAAATGTAAGCTGTTTTACCAGTATTACTTATTATTTTTTGCGATAAGAAAATTCTTCCGTGATTATTTACAGTGATATGATTTAGTTGATTAGACCATGTTTTATCATATTGAGATACCCAGTTGTTGTTTTCGAATAAACCAAAATAGCCTTCAGAAGAACCTGCTCTTGGATTTATATTGTTGGCTTTTAAAAATGTAGTTACATTTAAATTTGCTTCCTCTGTGGTTTTAGCTGTTAAATCTACCCAAATTATATTTATGGGTTCTAAAATGGTTTTGCCCAAATGTTGCACATTTATCCAATTAGCAATAGCGTCAATTTCTTTCTTCTGTTTCTTAAACATCCAAATACCAATGTTTAATTCAAAATTTCCATCATTTAAGGTTTCAATTTGTATTTCTTGAGTAAAATTAAGCGTGTTTTTTTGGAATACTTTATTTTCATCCTCTTTAGAACAAGACGAAAACAAAAGAAGAGGTAGAATAAAAAGCAGATTTCTAATCATTAAAGTATTTGTAATATACTTTAAATTTACAAAAAAAAGCATCAACTTTTTAAATTGATGCTTTTTTAAATATTTTAAAAAATTCTTAGTTATTTTACCATAACTCTCCAACCATAAGGGTCTTCTGTTTTGTTGGTTTGTATATCTGTAATTAATTTTTTTAGTTGTTGCGCATATGGATTTTCTAGCACAGGTAAATCAAAATCATTTCCTTGGTAACCAAAACCAGCAATTGGAGAAATTACTGCAGCTGTACCTGCTCCAAACATTTCTTTTAAATCGCCATTTTTAGCAGCTTCAACAACTTCTCCAACAGAAATTTTTCTTACTTCTGTTTGTATACCATTGTCTTCTGCAATTTGTAAAATACTTTTACGAGTGATTCCGTCTAAAATTCTATCGCTAGTTGGGCTAGTAATTAAAGTGTCGTTTATGCGAATAAAAATATTCATAGCACCAGCTTCTTCTATAAATTGATGCGTATTATCGTCTGTCCAAATTACTTGATTATATCCCTTTTCTATAGCTAATTGTGTTGGGTAAAATTGTGCTGCATAATTACCTCCAGCTTTTGCATAACCTACACCACCATTTGCTGCACGTGCATACTTTTCTTCAATTAATACTTTTACTTTACCAGCAAAATATGATCCTGAAGGTGCAGTACAAATTACAAATTTATAAGCGTTGGCAGGTGAAGCATGAAAACCATTACCTGTAGCAAACATAAAAGGTCTAATGTATAAAGAGCTTCCTTCATTAGTAGGAATCCAATCACTATCTACATGTAATAATTGCTTTAAACCTTCCATAAAAATATCTTCTGGAATTTGCGGAATTACCAAACGTTCTGCAGATTTATTTAAACGCTTGCAGTTTTCTAATGGTCTAAAAAGCATCATGTTACCATCAGCGTCTTTATATGCCTTCATCCCTTCAAAAATAGATTGACCATAGTGAAAAATCTTAGCAGACGGGTCTAAAGAGATTGGTGCAAAAGGCTCAATTTTTGGCGCTTGCCATTTGCCATCTACAAAATCACAGGTTAACATATGGTCTGAATATACACTACCAAAAGGCAAGTTGTCAAAATCTACAGATGAGATTTTAGATTTTTCAATACGTTGAATTTCTATATTTGATGTCATTTCTTGTGGATTATTAAAGTACAAATGTACATAATTTATTTATCCAAATCTCAATTAAACACTCAGTTTTCTTGTTAAATTTATTACATTTGTAAGGAATATGTTAAATAATTACACAATGAAAAACCTAATGCAAATTTGTGCAGTTGCACTTTTGATATTTACTAGCTGTAAAAACGAGAAAACAAAACAAACTGAAGAAAAAGTAATTACTGTTGAAGAAAATTATACTTCTTATGGTGATAAAATTACTGATGATAAAGCCATGACTGCAGATGAGATGTTAGCAAAATTTGAAACGATGGCTGTTGGTGATACTGTAGCTGTAAAATTTGCTTCAAAAATAAATGAAGTATGCTCTAAAAAAGGATGTTGGATGAAACTACCAGTAGGCGAAGAAGAAACTATGGTACGTTTTAAAGATTATGGATTTTTTATGCCTTTAGATTCAAAAGATAGAGAAGTAATTGTAGAAGGTAAAGCTTTTGTTCAAGAAACTTCTGTAGAAGAATTGCAACATTATGCTGAAGATGCTGGTAAATCTGCAGAAGAAATTGCAAAAATTACTGAACCTAAAAAAGAATTTGCTTTTGAAGCACATGGTGTTTTAATGAAAAAATAATGAAAAGCTATTTTTTTATTGTTTTACTATTTTGTGTTTTTGGGTGTTCAAATTCAAAAAAAGATGAAGTAAAAGAAACAAAACAACAATTATATGAGCAGTCAGAAATGGCTGCTCTAATGTTGCAAATGTATGCTGTAAATTTAGAAAATAAATCTAGAGCATTGCAAGGCAACAAGCCTTTAGAAATGCCTGAAGAGTTTCTAAATATTCATTCAGCAAAACTTACTGATCCATCAGACAGAACAGCCTCATTTAAATCGTATTCTGATTTTTATTTGGCAACATATCAGCAAAATGACGATTTATCAAAAGACTCTTTAATCATAAATCATAATAAAACTGTGAATAGTTGTATTGCTTGCCACAAAACAACTTGTATAGGACCAATACCTAAAATAAAAAAATTATTAATTCAATACTAATTGAAGCGAGAAATATTTATTACTTCAGATGGTTCTACCAGTATTCATTTACCTGATTGGAATGAACAATATCATTCTAAACATGGTGCTATACAAGAAGCAAATCATGTTTTTATAAAATCAGGTTTGCATGCTTTTATTAATTCAGATAATCATTTTTCAAATTTACCAATACAAATTTTAGAAATTGGCTTTGGTACAGGCTTAAATTCTTTTATTACTTTTTTAGAAGCAATAAAATTAAATTTAAAAATAAATTATGTTGGTGTAGAAGCCTATCCAGTTACTGCAGAAGAGGTCCAAAAAATGAACTATGTTTCTGCGCTAAATGCCAATGAATTTGAAACTTTTTTTGATGAGTTGCATACTGTTTCTTGGGAAGAAAATCATCAAATATCAGATTATTTTCTTCCCAAGAAACAGTATGCAACT
>CAXBAC010000046.1:0-11550 GCA_963973485.1 uncultured Polaribacter sp.
AGAAACAATGAACGCGTAAGCTGTACAAACACTACTTAAAATAAGTAAGTAAAACCAATCCATACTTGGAAGTACAAACAACTCAGTTGATACTTTACCACTAAAAAGCAGGTATAAAAATACAAACACAGCTCCAAAGAAAAGTTGGTAAAGTGATATTCTATTCTCATCATACTCTTTTATAAAAAGTCCATTTAGTACCGCAAAAAGCGCGCCTAGAAAAGAAGCAATTAATGCATAAAAGATGCCTAGTTTATATTCACTTTCAAAATTAAAAATGATATATAAACCTATAATTACAAATAGACCTAAAACAATTTCTAGTGACTTTATTCTTCTTTTAAAAAAAACAGGTTCAATTAATGAGGTAAAAAAAGCTCCTGTACTCATGGTAACTAAAGCAACAGATACATTAGACGCTTTTATCGCCTTAAAAAAAAATATCCAATGGGTAGCAATAATTACTCCTGTAATTAAAAATTTAAAAACACCTGTTTTATTAAGATAAAAAGATTTCTTTTTGATGATAAAATATATTGCTATAAATACTACAGCCAATGTCATTCTAAAGAAAACTAACGGAATTGCATCAATAGTAATTAAAGCTCCAAGGATGGCAGTAAAACCCCAAATAAATACTATTAAATGAAGTAAAAGGTAGTTTTTTAGTTTATTTTCTAGCATTTATGTAGAGATAAATTGCAACAGCTCCAAAAAAGAGGTTAGGCATCCAAACATATAAAAGTGAATTTACACCTGCAACAGCTCCTAGAACTTCAGATATTTTTAATAGGAAAACGTAAACAAACATTAACCCCACTCCTATTGCTAAATTAACACCTGTACCTCCTCTACGTTTTCTAAATGCAAGTGCAACTGCAATAATTGTTAATATATAAGATGCAATTGGCAAACTTGTTCTTTTATAAAATTCTACCAAATAAGCATTTAAATTTTTAACACCTCGTTTTTTAGAAATATCAATAAATTTAAGTAATTCGTCTGATGGCATTTCTTGTGATAAAGCAGATTTATAAATTAAATCTTTAGGTGTAAAATTAAAAACGGTATCTATTTTATTACCAGAAAAAATACTGTCTTTAGTATTATAAATTTTACGCAAACGCCAATTTGTTAGTGCAAAGCTAGAATCACTTTCCATATATCTAATATTATCTGCAACCAATTTAGATTTTAATTCTAAACCATCATAAACTTCAGATGTAAAATCGTAACCAGAATTATTTTCGGTATTAAAAGTTCTTATAAATATATAAGTACTGTCTGTTAGCTGTAAACTAAAGTTAGTTACAAATTTATATTTTTGCTTTTGCCTTCTATTTTTTAAATATTCTTTTTCAAAACTCTTTCTTATTTTACTACTATTTGGAACCACAAAATGATTCATTGCTAAAGAAACAAACGTAATAATTGTAGCTCCTAAAAAGTAAGGATATAAAAAGCGTGTAAAAGAAATTTTTGCATTGTTAATTGCAATAATTTCTGTGTTGTTAGATAATTTAGATGTAAAAAGGATTACTGCAATAAACAATGCCAAAGGCATAAATGTATTTGCATAATAGATAATAAAATTGATGTAATATTCATCTATTATTTGATATAAACCAAGGTCTGCATGTTCTAAAAAATTATCAATTTTTTCAGCAATATCTATAGCAATTGCAATTGGAATCAATATTAGTAAGGTAAACAAAAAAGTTACCAAAAATCTTTTTAATATGTACCAATCTATTATTTTCAAATTACAAACGTTTATCCATTTGTTTAACCATCATATCTTTCCATTCTCTAAAATCTCCTTCAATAATATGCTTTCTTGCTTCTCGAGTTAACCATACATAAAAACCTAAGTTATGTATTGATGCTATTTGTTTACCTAACATTTCTTTTGCAGCAAACAAATGACGCAAATACGCTTTAGAATACATGGTATCTACTGATGTTATGCCCATTTCATCAATAGGAGAAAAATCATCTTCCCACTTTTTATTTTTAATATTTATTGTTCCATGTGCTGTAAAGAGCATACCATTTCTAGCATTTCTTGTAGGCATAACACAATCAAACATATCAATACCTAAGGCAATATTTTCTAAAATATTTATTGGTGTTCCAACACCCATTAAGTAACGAGGTTTATCTTCTGGTAAAATTTCTGTAACAACTTCTGTCATTGCATACATTTCTTCTGCAGGTTCACCCACAGAAAGCCCACCAATTGCATTCGCTTTTTGATTGGTATTTGCTATATATTCTGCTGATTGTCTTCGTAAATCTTTATACGTACTTCCTTGAACAATTGGCATAAATGTTTGTTCAAAACCGTATTTAAATGGCAAATTGTCTAAATGTTTTATACATCTTTCCAACCATCTATGTGTCATATGCATAGAACGTTTTGCATAATTATAATCGCAAGGATAAGGTGTACACTCATCAAAAGCCATTATAAAATCTGCACCAATAGTTCTTTGCGTTTCCATAACATTTTCTGGCGTAAAAAAATGCATAGAACCATCTATATGACTTTTAAATTTTACACCTTCTTCATTAATTTTTCTTCTTCCAGATAAAGAATACACTTGATATCCTCCAGAATCTGTAAGGATATTTCTATCCCAATTCATAAACTTGTGCAAACCACCTGCTTTTTCTAAAACCTCTAATTTTGGTCTAAGATATAAGTGATATGTGTTTCCTAAAATGATATCAGGATTCACATCATTTTTTAACTCTGTTTGATGCACGCCTTTTACAGTACCAACTGTACCAACAGGCATAAAAATAGGAGTTTCTATAACTCCATGATCTGTAGTAATAGACCCTGCTCTTGCTTTGCTTTTTGGGTCTGTAAGTTTTAAATCGAATTTCATTGATGGCAAATATAGTACTATTTAAGAATTGAAGAATTAAAAGATTCTTAAAGGTTAAGATTAAAACCTTCTTTTCTTTTTAGATGAAAAAGAAGTGTTTTTACGTTTATTTTTAGGTGATGATTTTCTAAAAGAAGCACTCTTTTTGTTGAAATCATTTTTGGTAGGTGTTAGTTTCTTTTTGGGCTTTTTAGCTTTTGGCTTTTCTATAATTTTAGAAGCTTCTTCTGTTTTAGAGGATGTTGAAATCATTTTAGTAATTTCACTCATCTCCTCTTCTGTTAATTCGCGCCAATCTCCAGTTTGTAGGTAACCCAACTCTACATTCATAATTCTTGTGCGCTTTAATTTAATAACTTCATAGTCTAAATATTCACACATTCTACGAATTTGCCTATTTAAACCTTGAGTAAGAATTATTTTAAAGATTTTATCGTTTACTTTTTCTACCAAACACTTTTGAGTAACTGTTCCTAAAATAGGAATTCCATTACTCATTTTTTGTATAAAATCTTCTGTAATTGATTTGTTTACAGTAACAAAATATTCTTTTTCGTGATTATTACCTGCTCTTAAAATTTTATTGACAATATCACCATCATTGGTTAAGAAAATCAATCCTTCAGAAGGTTTGTCTAAACGTCCAATTGGGAATAATCTTTCAGGATAATTAATGTGTTTTACAATGTTGTTTGGTTCTCTTCCATCTGTAGTAGAAACAATACCTACAGGTTTATTTAAGGCAATATAAATCGTTATATCTTTTGGTTTTACTACTCTACCATCTAATTTTACAACATCATTCTTAGTTACTCTATTACCAAGTTGTGTGGGTTTGCCATTTAGAGTTACTCTACCTTCTTGAATAAATTTTTCAGCCTCTCTTCTAGAACAAATTCCAGATGAACTTATGTACTTATTTAGGTTTGTAGATTTTTGATTGTTAGTCTCCAAAGAAAATATTTTGTGCAAAAATAGGCAATCAGTTATAATTCTATTGTTCTAAAAGTTAAATTTATTCTTGGCGAATTCACTTTTTTGGTTGGTGGCAATCTGTGCAACCAATGCTTTTGAGTTTCGTCTTTCATTACTAATAAACTTCCTCTTTCTAATACAATATCAATTCGTTGTTTAGTTTCTTTATGTTTAAAAGAAAATTTACGTTCTGCACCTAAAGATACAGAAGCAATTGCGCCATTTTTCTTCATCATTTTTTCTCCATCAGAATGATATGCCATGCCTTCTTCTCCTGAATGATATAAGTTTAGCAAACAAGAGTTATACGTTTCTCCACTTTCTATTTCGGCAATACTTTTAAGTTCCAGTAACTCTTTTATCCAAAGATTTGCAGTTTTTGTAACTTTAGAGTAGGTATATGAATATTCTGATTCTCCATACCAAGCTACTTTTCTTTTGGTGATAATCTTTTTTCCGAATATAATTGCTTCATCATTTTTCCAATTAATTTTCTGCATTAAAACATCATAATAAAAATCGCATTGCTCTTTACTTAATATAATACCATGATAATTAGTAACGCCATCAAAAGGTAAAATATTGGTAATTGTATCCGAAGAAAATAAATCCATATTCTAAAATAAAACAAATTAAAAAGCTATCAAAATTTAACTTGATTTTTAAGCTGTCTATTTTCTAATAACTCAGAGTATGCGTATTTTTACATCATGCAATTTAAACTAAAATCGGAGTTTTCTCCAACAGGAGATCAGCCAGAAGCAATTAAACAACTTTCTGAAGGAGTTAACCAGAATGAAAAGTTCCAAACGCTCTTAGGAGTAACAGGTTCTGGTAAAACGTTTACCATTGCAAATGTGGTAAAAGAAGTAAAAAAACCTACGTTGGTTTTGGCACATAACAAAACTTTGGCTGCACAATTGTATTCTGAATTTAAGCAATTCTTTCCTGAAAATGCTGTAGAATACTTTGTTTCTTACTACGATTATTATCAACCTGAAGCGTATATTCCTGTTTCAGGAACGTATATAGAAAAAGATTTATCGATTAATGAAGATATTGAGCGTTTACGTTTAAGCACCACTTCTTCCCTACTTTCAGGTAGAAGAGATGTTTTAGTAGTAGCTTCTGTTTCGTGTTTATATGGTATTGGAAATCCCACTGAATTTAAGAAAAACGTTATTCCTGTAAGAGTTGGTCAACAAATAAGCAGAACCACATTTTTACATCAACTGGTAACCAGTTTATATTCTAGAACAGAAATTGAGATTAAAAGTGGGAAATTTAAAGTAAAAGGTGATGTGGTTACTATTTATCCTTCTTATGGAGATAATGGTTATCGAGTTCATTTCTTTGGTGATGAAATTGAAGAGATTGAAGCTTTTGATTTAGAAAATAACAACGTCATAGAAAAGTTTGAACACCTTACCATTTATCCTGCAAACTTGTTTGTAACATCTCCAGATGTTTTGCAAAATGCCATTCATCAAATTCAGGAAGATATGGTAAAACAAGTCGATTATTTTAAAGAAATAGGCAAACCTTTAGAAGCAAAAAGACTCGAAGAAAGAACCGAATTCGATTTAGAAATGATTCGTGAATTGGGGTATTGTTCTGGAATTGAAAATTATTCGCGTTATTTAGATGGACGTGAACCAGGCACAAGACCTTTCTGTTTATTAGACTACTTTCCAGATGATTATTTAATGGTGATTGATGAAAGTCATGTTACAGTTCCACAAACACATGCCATGTATGGTGGAGATAGAAGTAGAAAAGAAAACTTAGTTGAATATGGGTTTAGATTGCCAGCAGCTATGGATAATAGACCTTTAAAGTTTGACGAGTTTGAAGCCATACAAAATCAAACCATTTTTGTTTCTGCAACTCCTGCAGACTACGAATTGCAAAAATCTGAAGGTGTTTTTGTAGAACAAATTATTAGACCAACAGGTTTATTAGATCCGCCAATTGAAGTACGCCCAAGTTTAAATCAAATAGATGATTTAATTGAAGAAATTCAATTGCGAGTTGAAAAGGATGAGCGTACTTTAGTTACTACATTAACCAAAAGAATGGCTGAGGAATTAACGAAATATTTAACAAGAGTTGATATTCGTTGTAGATACATACATTCTGATGTAGATACCTTAGAACGTGTAGAAATAATGCAAGATTTGCGTAAAGGTTTGTTTGATGTTTTAATTGGAGTAAACCTTTTACGAGAAGGTTTAGATTTACCAGAAGTTTCTTTAGTAGCCATTTTAGATGCAGATAAAGAAGGATTTTTACGTAATAATAAATCCTTAACCCAAACTGTTGGTAGAGCTGCAAGAAATGTAAATGGTTTGGCTATTATGTATGCTGATAAGGTTACAGATAGTATGCAAAAAACCATTGATGAAACTGAAAGAAGAAGAGAAATTCAAATTGCTTACAATACCAAACATAATAAAGTTCCTACGCAAATCAACAAAAAAATTGAAGACACGTTAACCAAATCTGCTGTTTCTAGTTATCATTATGATAATGCAATTACAAAAGCTGCAGAACAAGAATTGCAATATTTACCAAAAGAAGAAATTGAAGATAGAATACGTAAAAAACGCAAACAAATGGAAGCTGCAGCTAAAAGTTTAGACTTTATAGTTGCTGCTAAATTAAGGGATGAAATTGCTGTTTTAAAAGAACAGGTATAAAAAAATGTTAATATTTAATTAAACAAACAGTGTAATTCTTAAATTCTTAAGTCTTAAAAAAATATTCAATTTCCTTTTTGTAAATTCGTGAGCAAATAAACTCAAATTTACAATCAACCATGAAAAAAACACTTTTATTACTTGGTGCTTTAGTTGTTGCGTATTCTTGTAAAAAAGAAGCTACAAAAGAAGACACTATTAATTATGCAAAAACCATTACTGAGGCCGAACTTAAAGAACATCTTTACACCTATGCCTCTGATGAGTTTGAAGGCAGAAACACAGGTGAACCAGGACAGAAAAAAGCTGTAGAATACCTTAAAAATGAATACGAAAAATTAGGAATTCCCCCAGTTATTGAAGGTAATTACTTTCAAAATGTTCCTTTAAATATTGTAAAGACTCCAGAAGTTGATTTAACTGTTAATGGAGAATCATTTACATATTTCGATGATTTTATATCACTAACAGCGCCAGAATCTGGAGAATTTTCTGCATCAGAAGTTGTTTATGCTGGTTATGGTATAGATGATGATAAATATACAGACTACGAAGGTTTGGATGTTGAAGGCAAAATTGTTGTAGTTAAAACAGGAGAGCCTAAAGATAAAGCTGGTAATTTTGTAATTACAGGTGCAAAAACAGTTTCTAAATGGTCTAATGGACGTCAAGCAATATCTTCTAAAAGAGATGCAGCAAAAGAAAAAGGTGCAAAAGCTATTTTCTTTGCAGATGATGTTTTATTTAACAGATATTCAGGCTGGTATAAAAAACAAGATGAAAATGGAGGAAGCAGTCGCTTATCTTTACCTGCAAAAAAAGACGAGGATGCAGAAATTTATTTTTTCTTAACTAGCGAAAAAATGGGAGCAGCTATTGTAAATAATTTAGATAGTTCTGAGACCCCTGCAACAGTACCAGCAAAAGTTACTGTAAATTATAAAAGTATTACAGAAGCTAAGCCATCAGAAAACGTTGCAGCCATTATTAAAGGATCTGAAAAACCAGAAGAATACATTATACTTTCATCTCACTTAGATCATGTAGGTGTTAATGATGAAGGAGAAGTTTTTAATGGTGCAGATGATGATGGTTCTGGAACAGTTTCTATCTTAGAAATTGCAGAAGCATTTAAAACAGCTGCAGACAATGGTCATGGACCAAAACGTTCAATCATTTTTTTAAACGTTACAGGTGAAGAAAAAGGCCTTTTAGGGTCTAGATATTATACAGATTATGAGCCTCTAGTTCCTTTAGCAAACACGGTTGCCAATTTAAATATTGATATGATTGGTAGAATAGATCCAAAACGTGAAGGAGATAGAAACTATATTTACTTAATTGGTAGTGATAAATTAAGTACAGAATTGCATAACATTTCTGAAGAAGTAAATAAAGAATTTACAAATGTAGCTTTAGATTACACCTATAATGATGAAAATGATCCAAATCGTTTTTACTACAGAAGTGATCATTATAACTTTGCAAAAAATAACATTCCTATTATTTTCTATTTTAATGGTACACATGATGATTATCATAAAATTAGTGATACACCAGATAAAATAAATTACGATTTATTAGAAAACAGATCTCGTTTGGTTTTCCATACAGCTTGGGAATTGGCAAATCGTGAAGCAAGAATTGTAGTTGATAAAGCAGAGGAAGAAGAAGCTGCTGAATAAAACCTACTTTTATTTTTTAAATATTACCTCCAAAAAGCATACTGTTTTTTGGAGGTTTTTTATTTTTTTTTAGACATAAATAAAAAACAGACTCTCCTTTTTTATAATCGATATTAATATGCGCAAAAACTTATCAGTGCTTTAAAAAAAAACGTATCTACCTGATATTATGACAATTTAAAAATTATAAACCTCTTATAATTTGCCTATAGCCCTGCATTTTCGTAATTTTGCAGTATGAAAGTTAGGATACATAAATTACGTAACTTTAGAATATTCAATTTCAATTTTTTGGTTTTTAGAAATCAATCAAAAAAATTCATACCTCCTCACCCACAATTTTAAATACCTTTTTTACAGTATTTATTTTTTGCATTTTAATAAAGATTATTCTTTGTTAAAATTTTCTTTTGCTATTTATAGCCTATCATTTTATCCTTTTTAGATAAATTAAATCATAATATAATGACTATTGAAATATTTGACGCCTTTAATAGGATGTCATTTTTAAATATTACAAGAATAACCAATTTTTTACATGAACATTTAGAAGATAGTAGAGATTCTAAAAACGCAATTCGAAAATCATTAAAATATGCAGCCAAAGAAATTACAAGTTTAGGAGGTTATGCGTTTGTAATAAAAAATAACGATGAAATTATTGGTGCAGCTGTAGTTAATAAAACTGGTATGAGTCAATATCAATCAGAAAATTTAATGACGTATTTAGCTGTTCATAAGAATTATAGAAAAAAAGGAATTGCTACTCAGCTCATTAACAAAGCTGTAAATTATTGCAATGGAAACATCACATTAAACATAAATAAAGAAAATAATGCCATTAAACTATTCGAAAAAAATGGCTTTGAGTCTAAAAAAATAGAAATGACACTTCGAAAAAAAGAAGTATAAACAAACAATCAAAATAAACACATGAAAATATTAGTAATTGGAGCAGGAAACATGGGGTTAACCTATGCAGAAGGGATGTCTAAATCTAAACTGTTAAAGAAAAAAAACATTATGGTTTTAGACAATTCTGAAGAGAAGTTAGAGGCATTAAACGAAATATCTCATTTTGATGCTTTTAAAGAGTTATCAGATTGTGTACCTAAGGCAGACATCATTTTTATAGCTGTAAAACCTTATCATGCAGAAAATTTATTTAAAGCTTTAAAAAACCTTACAAAACCTGGTCAGGTTTTAGTATCAATAATGGCTGGGATAAATATAGAAAATATCGAAAAATACTCGGGCTTAACAAAAGTTGTAAGAGCTATGCCTAATTTACCAGCACAAATTGGTAAAGGGTTAACTTCTTACGTAACCTCTCCAGAAGTTTCTAGAATAGAGAAATTAACAGTAGAAAGTTTATTAGACACTACAGGAAAATCTATGGAGGTTACCAGCGAAAAGTTTATTGATGCTTCTACAGGTATTTCTGGAAGCGGACCTGCTTATGTATTCTATTTTATGCAAAGTATGATGGAAGCAGCTCTTAAAATGGGCTTTTCTAAAAACGATTCTACTGTCTTAGTAAGTCAGACGTTTACTGGTGCTGTAGAACTGTTTAATCAATCAAACTTATCTCCAAATTCTTGGATGGAAAAAGTAGCCTCTAAAGGTGGCACAACACGTGCAGCCTTAGATTCTATGGAAGATAACAATGTAAATGAATTAATAAAAGATGCTGCTTTTGCTGCTTTTAACAGAGCTGTAGAATTAGGTAAAGAACATTAAAATGAACACAGAAAGAATAGTTATAAAAGTTGGTACAAATGTAATGACAAACAGAGACAACAGAATTGTTAGACCTGTATTAAGACGCTTGGTAAAACAAGTTGCAGAACTGTATGAAAGAGGTATCTCTACCATATTAGTTTCTTCTGGTTCTGTAATTGCTGGTAAAGAAGTTTTAGGAGAATCTACCATAGAAAATAACACGCAAAGAAGGCAAGTTTATTCTGCAATTGGGCAACCAAGAATGATGCGTCATTACTATAATCTTTTTAATGATTATGGTATGAAATGTGCACAAGTATTACCCACAAAAAGAGATTTTAGTCCTGGAGTACACAGACAAAATATGATAAATTGTTGTGAAGGATTATTATCTGAAGGTGTAATACCTATTGCTAATGAAGATGATGCAGTATCTGTAACCATGTCTATGTTTTCAGATAATGACGAGTTGGCTAGTTTAATTGCGCAACTTATAAATGCTGATAAACTTATCATCCTAACAGATATTGATGGTTTGTATACAGGAAATCCAGAGTCTGAAAGTAGTAATTTAATTTCGGATGTAGATCCAGGTGATAATTTAGACCAATACATACAAGAAAACAATAAAAAGCCTGGAGAAGGTAGAGGTGGTATGGGTTCTAAATTAGATTATGCACAAGAAACTGCAGCTAAAAACATTCCAACTTTTATTGCAAACGGAAAAAGAGACAACACTATTATTGATATTATTGATGGAAAATCAGTAGGAACAAAAGTGGCACTTTAAAATTTAAATGATGAAATTATTACATACAGAAATAAAAAATAACGTATTAACAAGTATGACTGCTATTCTTGATGAAAATCGAGAAGAGTTGTTAGCAGCTAATAAAAAAGATTTAGAGGCTTTTACAAAAGAAGATCAAGCCATGTTTGATCGTTTAATTGTAAACAACAAAAAAATTGATGGTATGATACAAGCCATCAACGAAGTAAAAGCTCAAGAAGACCCAGTAAACCAGATTATTAGTGATAAAAACTTAGCAAACGGATTACAAGTAACTAATAAAACTGCACCTTTTGGAACTATAATGATTATTTACGAATCTAGGCCAGATGTAACTATAGAAGCTGCAGTATTAGCGTTTAAAGCCAATAATAAAATCCTTTTAAAAGGTGGTAAAGAAGCTAAATTTAGTAATAAAATATTAGTAGAATTTTGGCACAAAGCATTACAAGAAAATAACTTAAGTACAGACTACATTAAGTTATTAGAAATGAACAGAGAAGAAACTCAGGCCTTTTTAAGAGCCCCTTCAGAACCATTAGATTTAATTGTTCCTAGAGGTGGTGAACGATTGATTGCTTTTGTAAAAGAACATGCCAAATGTGCTGTTTTAATTAGTGGTAGAGGAAATAACTTTTTATATATTGACGAATCTGCAGACTGGAATAAAACTTTAAACGTAATTATAAATGCTAAAACAGATAAAATATCTGCTTGTAACGCTTTAGATAAAATTTTAATAAATAAAAGTTTGCCAGATTATGAAATTAAATTAAAAGAACTGC
>CAXBAC010000047.1:0-11547 GCA_963973485.1 uncultured Polaribacter sp.
AATATCTTTATATGCAAATATATCTTTATTTTTTAATTTGGGTGTTACTTTATCTTAAAAGCATTTAAGACTAAAGTCGCGCTTTACATTATATCTTTTCATGTAAATAGTGTTTTTATTTTTTTGAATCATTTGGAGTTAATCATGTGTTATCAATAAACAAAAAGTATACAGAACATAAAAAGGATGCCATTTCAATCGCTAACACAAATCATAAGCAAACATATTGCAAGCTGATTTGTGTTATTTTATTTAAATAATTAAGACGGTTTTGCGTAGCTATAATTTCTAACCCACATTTAGGGAAGCCTCAAAAAATAATTTACCTTTGCAAATCAAAATAGAAAGATGAATTACGCAGAAAATATACTAGAAACTATAGGAAATACGCCTCTTGTAAAACTAAATAAACTTACCAAAGATTTACCATGTTTAGTACTTTCTAAATACGAAACATTTAACCCAGGTAACTCTGTAAAAGACAGAATGGCTTTACAAATGATTTTAGATGCAGAGGCTGATGGTAGATTAAAACCAGGAGGAACAATTATAGAAGGTACTTCTGGAAATACAGGTATGGGTTTAGCATTGGCAGCCATTGTAAAAGGTTACAAATGTATATTTGTAATGTCAGACAAGCAGTCTAAAGAAAAAATGGATATCTTAAGAGCTGTAGGAGCAGAGGTTGTGGTTTGTCCAACAGATGTTGAGCCTACAGATCCTCGTTCTTATTATTCAGTTTCAAAAAGGTTAGGAGAAGAAACACCAAATTCTTGGTATGTTAATCAATATGATAACCCTAGCAATTGTAAAGCACATTTTCAATCTACAGGACCAGAAATTTGGGAGCAAACCCAAGGAAAAGTTACACATTTTGTTGTTGGTGTTGGTACAGGAGGAACTATTTCTGGAGTTGGTAGCTATTTAAAAATGAAAGCTAAAGAAGCTGGCACTACAGTTAAAGTTTGGGGAATAGATACTTATGGTTCAGTTTTTAAAAAATATCACGAAACTGGTATTTTTGATGAAAATGAAATTTATCCTTACATTACAGAAGGTATTGGTGAAGATATTTTACCTCAAAACGTGAACTTTGACGTGATTGATGGTTTTACAAAAGTAACAGATAAAGATGCAGCAATTTATACTCAAAAACTAGCTAAAGAAGAAGGTATGTTTTTAGGTAACTCTGCAGGAGCTGCTATAAAAGGGTTGCTTCAATTAAAAGAAAATTTTACAGAAGATGATGTTGTGGTTGTTTTATTTCACGATCATGGAAGTAGATATGTAGGAAAAATGTTTAATGACGATTGGATGCGTGAAAACAATTTTATTGAATAATTTACAAGTTCTTAAACGTTTTGTAAACTAAACAAAAAACCTTTTTATTTATTGTGTATACAACAAGTTAAAAATACAGTTTAACGGTTTTATTTGTTATGTTATCGAAAACCTAATTTAAACGTAAGTTTATTGTTGTTAATTTGCCTAAGGTTTTAAGTTAAAAAGAGCATTTGAAGAAATGCGATATTCAAAAATCGTCTAATATATATTAGACGATTTTTTCTTTTCAATATAAACTATTATGCTTTTTATTTATTTATAATTAAATTCATTTCATCTTAAGATATTCGTAAGCCAACCTTTTGATTTTTTTATCTTTTATAATTTGTACCTTTAAGTAAATAGACTTTATATAAAATATAAATTGGGATTTATAATAAATGTTTACCTTGAGTCGCTTAAATTTTAGGCCATTTTTTTTACAATAAAAATCTTTTTATTAACCTATGTTAATCAAATTGCATTTTAACTAAACATATGGTTAATTAAGCGAAAATTTAAAAAAAATAATTTTACAATGAAGTATATTTGAAGAGTATTCACTTTGAAATATAAAATTTATAAATTGGGGAATTTATAATGGTTAGTTAATATCGTCTAAAAATTTTTTTTAGACGATTTTTTTTATCAATATAAAAAATAATAAATGAATTAAATAGAGTTAGAATCGTTTAAGCTATTCAGTTTAAACTGAAAATCTAAAATAAGTGTTTTACAAATGTATTTCTTGAAATATTTTTAATACGCAAATTAATCATTAGTTAATTTAGAAACTTATAAGGATTGAAAAAAGCATTTAAATTGATATGAGTAAAAAAAACCATCTCAAAAAGAGATGGTTTTAAATTAACTAATTCAAATAATTTACACAATGAAAACAGTTTACTACGTTGCTTTCATATAAACTACCTCAAGCATTGTGCCAAAAGATATTTGAATTCTAAATTTTTATTTTTTTAACTTTTATTTAGCATGTTTGTGTGCCTTGTAAGAAGAACGTACTAAAGCACCACTTTCTACATACATAAAGCCCATTTCTAAACCTAAAGTTTCGTATTTCTTAAACTGCTCTGGAGTTATAAACTCTTTTACAGGTAAATGTTTTTTAGTAGGTTGCAAATATTGTCCAATAGTAATAATGTCACAATTTACTGCTCGTAAATCTTTCATAGTTTGTATTACTTCTTCTTCCTTTTCTCCTAAACCTAGCATTAAACCAGTTTTAGTTCGCATACCATTTTCTTTTAAGTATTTTAATACACTTAAACTTCTATCGTATTTAGCTTGAATTCGAACCTCTCTAGTTAATCTTCTAACTGTTTCCATGTTATGAGAAACTACTTCTGGAGCAACTTCTATAACTCTATCAATTTGTTTTGTGTTTCCTTGAAAATCTGGAATTAACGTTTCTAAAGTAGTGTTTGGGTTTGCTCTACGAATTGCATCAACAGTTTCTGCCCAAATTATAGACCCACCATCTTTTAAATCATCTCTATCAACAGAGGTAATTACAGCATGTTTAATACCCATAATTTTTATAGAACGCGCTACTTTTTCTGGCTCATCCCATTCTACAGTTTCTGGTCTACCCGTTTTTACACCACAAAATCCACAAGATCTTGTACATATGTTTCCAAGAATCATAAAAGTTGCAGTTCCTTCTCCCCAACATTCACCCATGTTTGGGCAACTACCACTTGTACAAATTGTATTTAACTTGTATTTATCAACAAGACCTCTAAGCTCTGTATATTTTTTACCAACAGGTAATTTTACACGCAACCATTTTGGTTTTTTAGGTCTTTCAGGAAGTACTGCTGTTTCTATCGCCATTTTCTTTCTTGATTTAGTTGCAAATTTACGAAGAAAAGATTTAAATACTTGTTAAAAACCAAATGCTAAATCCTATTAAAAAAACGATACCAACTATACTTAAAATTTTAGTAAATTTTTTAGGTTGATGCTCTTTGGGCATATACTTTCCTGTTATTAAAACGTAGTTTAAAATTGCATAAAAAGGAGCAGTTAAAAATGATAAAATTGTTGCAATTTCAACTAAATGTCCCATGTTTGACAGGTAGAATTGTAGTATTATAAGTGTGCCAAAAAATAATAATAGAATCCAAAACCAATACCCTAGTTTAAATTCTTTATTAAATAGTAATGTAGAGCTTCTGTTCATTGCTCTTGGAGATGCATCTAAGGTTGTAATTGTTGTGCTAAACATAGTTGTAAATGCAGCAATTGCAATAAAAACATAAGAAAAATTACCTATACTTTCTGTATAAAGGTTGATTAACTGACTTGCAAACTCACCTCCTTTATTAGAAAAAGTTTTTCCAGATTTATACATTACTAAAGCTCCTAAAAGTACAAAGCAAACTCCCAGTATTAGTGTTCCAATATAACCTACATTAAAATCGAAAATGGCATCTTTTGGTTTTATTTTTTTATTGGTTTGTTTAGCTTTTTCAACAGACCAAATAGAGTGCCAAATAGAGATGTCTAAAGGTGCAGGCATCCATCCTAAAAATGCAATTAGGAATGTGATTTCTACAGTACCTGATGGTATAATTTGTGTTACATCAAAAGCTTCGTTAGAAAACAATAATGCTCTTGCAACAGCTACAATTGTACTAACTGCTAAAATTATTATGATAAATTTCATCAATTTATCTAATAGTTTGTACTTACCAATAATTAAAAATACCAAACTGATAATCATTAATATTAGAGACCAAATCACTAAGTTATCTGTTACACCAAAAAGCTGAGAAGCTAAACCAGCTGTTACAATGGTTACTGCTGCTTGTATAATAAACATCGTTACAAAATTGATGAGGTAATAAATTACCAAAACTGGTTTTCCTAATTTTTTATAACCATCTAACAAAGTTTCACCTGTTGCAGCTGCATATCTTGGTCCAAATTGAAAAAAAGGATACTTAAATATATGAACCAATAATAAAGCCCAAAGAAGTCCAAAACCAAATTCTGCTCCAGCTCTAGTTGATTGTACCAAGTGCGAAACACCAATAGCTGCACCTGCAAATAATAAACCTGGCCCTAAAGATTGTAAAAATGTTTTTTTCATTTTAGCTCTTCTTTATAATTGCAGCCAATAATTTTTTAGCACGTAATAATTTTACTTTTACGTTACTCATAGGTTCATTAATTTGATTTGCAATTTCTTTGTAACTTAATTCTTGAAAATAACGTAACTGAATTACTTCTTGGTATTTAGGTTTTAGCTGTTTAATATCACGTAATAATTTAGCTAAATTTTGCTCTCTAATAATTTTATCTTCAGGAGTAGGATTTTCGTCTACAACTAAATATACCTTTTCTTCTTGCTCTTTAGTAGTTTCGGTTGCAACAGATATTTTTTTCTTTCTAAGTAAATCAATATGTACATTTTTAGAAATGGTAATTAACCATGTTTTAAAAACGTAAGTATCATCAAAAGTGTAGATTTTATCGAAAGCTTTAGAGAAAGTCTGTATTGCAATATCTTCTGCTTCATTTTCGTTATTTGTCCTTTTTAACAAATAACTGTAGACTTCTAGCCAATAACGATCTAACAAAAACTTAAAAGCAGCTTGACTACCTTCTTTTGCTTTGTTAATGTTAATTTCTAGTTGTAAATCTTCTTTACTCAACGATTTGATTTTGAAAATGAATTAGCAATAAATATACTAATTTGTATCAAAAGAAGGCCAATATCTAAAAAAGGTAAAAAGAAAATTAAATACGGTTCATTTAATTTTTTTGATGATATACCAATGATTATGTATTGAACTACAAAATAACTCAGTACAATTGGTAGCAGAATTTGCCATGGATAATAAAAGAAAAGAACAGTACCTAAAGTGTAAAATAAAGTTTTTGACAATTTAAAAAACGATAAAATAAATCTGCTTTTTGCTTTGTATTCTTTTTTGATTGTATTTTTTTCAACAAGATAATTGTACCATTCTTTAAAAGAAGTTGGGGCATTATTTTTAACAAAACTATTTTTAGAAATACTGTAAGAAATATTTTCTTTAGTAGCTGCATCTCTCAAAAATAAATCACCTTCTCCGTTTTTGATTTTAATGTGATAAATAAAACCTTTTACTTTAAAAAATTCGCTTCTATAATAGGCTAAGTTATTATTAAATGCCATAATTGGCGAGTTTAATTTAGCGAAAGAAAACATTTTTATAGCTGTAAGTAAGTTTTCGAATCTTTCTAACAGGTTTAATAAAGTAGCTTGTTTAGTGTATTTTCTATACCCTAAAACTATTGATTTTTGTGTTGAAAATTGAAGGCTCATTTTAGTAATCCAAAACTCAGAAAGAGGAGAGGAGTTAGCATCTGTAAAAAGTAAATTATCGTATTTGGCAGCTTTAATACCTAAGGTTAAGGCATATTTTTTATTACCCCAAAAAGCTTCATTATTTTCTACATTAATAATTTTTAAATTTTTATGATTTTTATAAAAAGCTTCTAAAATTTCTGTGGTTTCATCATCAGAATCACTATTCACCACAACAACTTCAAAGTTTGGATATTTTTGATTTAAAATTAATGGTAGATTTTTTTCTAATACAGTCGCATTATTTTTGGCAAAAACAATTACAGAAATAGGCTTTTTTTCTTTCGATTTTTCAACAGTTTTGCTCTTGAAAAGAAAAGAGGAGAAAAGTAAATAATAGAGTATTTGAATCCCTGTAAAAACTACAAAGATGTAGAAAAGTACAGTTATCAACATCCTAAAAAAAAATTATTTATGAGCTGGTTCAGCACAAGAATCAAACTGATCTGGAGTTTTTCCACAAAAACCACAAGCTTCACCATTTTCATTTAACATTGGGTTTTGGCTGGCACAAGTTCCTGCGAATTCGCCATCCTTTTTTACCCAAATTTTAATTGCAATACCTGCAACTCCTAAAGCTAAAAGTCCTAAAGTAATAAATAATAATTTCATAAAACAAAGGTACAAATAATGGTTTTAAAAGTGAAAAATAAAAACAGATTTATAGCGTTTGAAATTATTTATGCTATAACGTTTACCTCAATTTCTAATTCAATTTTAAACTGCTTAAATATAGTTTGTTGAATTTCTTTAGCTAAGTTATAAATTTCTTTTCCAGAAGCATTTCCGTAATTAACCAATACTAATGCTTGTTTTTCATGCACACCATAATTGCCAAAACGCTTGCCTTTGAAACCAGTAGTTTCTATTAACCAACCAGCAGGTACTTTTATTTCATCATCAGATATATTATAACTGGGTATATTTGGATATTCCTTTTGAAGTTCTAAAAAGTGTGATTTAGAAATTACAGGATTTTTAAAAAAACTTCCACTATTTCCTATTTCTTTTGGATCAGGTAATTTTGATTTTCGAATCGCAATTACTGCATCTGAAATATCTTTTAAATTTGGCTCAGTAATTTGTTTAGAAGCCAATTCAGTTTCAATAGCACCATAAGAAGTATTTAGATTATGATTTCTTTTCGTTAATTTAAAACCAACTGAGGTAATTACATATTTACCTTTTACTGTATTCTTGAAAATTGAATTTCTATAGCCAAAATTGCAATCTTCATTAGAAAAGGAGACTAATTTTTGCGTTTCAATTTCTATGGCTTCAACTTTAGTTATAGTATCTTTTACTTCAACTCCATAAGCACCAATATTTTGTATTGGGCATGTACCTACATTACCTGGTATTAAAGATAAATTTTCTAAACCACCATAATTATTAGCAACACAAAATAACACAAATTCATGCCAATTTTCTCCTGCATTTACAGTTAAGTATACAAAATATTCATCTTCTTTATCTATCGATATTCCTTTAAAATCAATGAGTATAACTAATTCATCAATATCTTTTGTAAGTAGCATATTACTACCTCCAGAAATTAGAAAAATATCTTTTTCTTCCTTTAATATTTGTTGTAACTGATAAACAGCATCAACTAAAACAAAACGTTTGGCATTTACATCTATGCCAAACGTATTGTAATTTTTTAATGATATGTTTTTTTGAACGTTCAATTATGCTTTGTAAGCTTCAAGTGCTTTTTTTAAGATTTCTACAGAACGAATAAGATCTTCTTTTTTAAGCACGTACGCCATTCGTATTTGATTTTTTCCTTCGCCTTTTGTAGAATAAAACCCACTAGCAGGAGCAACCATTACAGTTTCATTATTGTCGTGAAAATCATTTAAAATCCATTTTGCAAAATCGTCTGTATCTTTTACAGGAAGTTCTGCAACACAATAGAAAGCCCCTTTAGGTTTTGCAACTTTTACACCTGCTATCTTTTCAAGTTCGGTTATTAATGTGTTTCTTCTATCAACATATTCGTCTTTAACATCATCAAAATAACTTTGTGGAGTGTCTAAAGCAGCTTCACTTGCAATTAAAGCGTAAGTTGGTGGGCTTAGTCTAGCCTGAGCAAATTTTATTGCAGTAGTTACAAAAGCTTCATTTTTAGAAACGATACAACCAATTCTTGCACCACACATGCTGTAACGTTTAGAAACAGAGTCTATTACAATTGCATTTTGTTCTAAGCCATCTAAAGCCAATACAGACGTATGTTCTAAGCCATCGTAAGCAAATTCACGATAAACTTCATCAGCAATTAAAAATAAATCGTGTTTTAAAACAATTTCTTTTAATTTTTCAATCTCTTCTCTAGAATACATGTAACCTGTTGGATTTCCAGGATTACAAATTAAAATTGCTTTTGTGTTTTTTGTAATAAGTTTTTCGAACTCTTCAATTTTAGGAAGCGCAAAATTATTTTCAATTTTAGAAATTACAGGTACTACTGTTACACCAGAAGCTGTAGAAAACCCATTGTAATTCGCGTAAAAAGGTTCTGGAATAATAATTTCATC
This sequence comes from uncultured Polaribacter sp., assembly GCA_963973485.1. GTDB lineage: Bacteria > Bacteroidota > Bacteroidia > Flavobacteriales > Flavobacteriaceae > Polaribacter. Next base: position 8,245 of record CAXBAC010000047.1, read on the forward strand.
ACCAGCATCTGTAATGCTACCAATTGTAAAAAGTAAAGCTTCAGAGCCACCTGTAGTTACAATTATATTGTCTTCTGTTACATTTACATTGTGTTTTGCATAATATTTTGAAAGTTTTTTTCTGTATTCTTCAGAACCTTCAGAACGTGCGTAAGACAACGTTTCTATTGTATTGTTTTTAACAGCATCTAAAGCAACTTGAGGTGTTTTAATATCTGGCTGACCAATATTTAAATGATATACTTTAGTTCCTCTCTTTTTTGCGTTTTCTGCAAATGGCACCAATTTTCTTATTGGTGATTCTGGCATGTGAAGTCCTTTTATTGATATTGATGGCATAATAATATTTACTTTAATTTAGATGCAAATTTGCAAAATATATTTTAAAACTGTATGCTTATTTTATATTCTTTAAAGGTTAAAGGTTTATTAAAATAAATGAACTTGTAATTCTTAATTTGTATCTTTAATTTCATAAGAATATAAATTTGAAAAAAACACAAATCATTTTTTTGCTCTTTATGTTTAACTTCTCATTTTTTATAAATGGGCAACAGGGATATCGCTTTTTGAAAAAAAACTCAAAACGAGAAAGGGTAAAGTTTAAGTTAATTAATAATTTAATTATAATTCCTTTAAAAATAAACGACAAAAAAATGTCTTTTATTTTAGACTCAGGTGTTAGTAAAACTATACTTTTTAACATAAGTTCAAATGATAGTATTGGTTTAAATAATGTAGAAACTGTAAAATTACAAGGTTTAGGTAGTGGTTCTTCTGTAGACGCATTGCTGTCAAAAAACAATAAAGTTTCATTGAAGAAAATTGTAAATTTTAATGAAACTATTTATGTAATTCTAAAAGATTATTTTGATTTGTCTGCAAAAATGGGAGTTACCATTCATGGTATTTTGGGTTACGATTTATTAAAAAACTTTGTTGTTAAAATTAACTATAATACAAAAAATATTGATTTCTATAATCCTGATAATTTTGATGCTCCAACGTGTAGAAAGTGTGAAACTTTTCCAATTACTTTTCACCGAAAAAAACCATATATAAATACTAAAGTACAGTTAGATACCGTAAATAATAAGCTTACAAAAGTAAAATTATTAATTGATACAGGTGGTAGTGATGCAATTTGGCTTTTTGAACATACCAAAAAAGAAATTAAAACACCAAAACTTTTTTTTAAAGACATTTTAGGAGAAGGATTAAGTGGGCCAATTTATGGTAATAGAAGTCGTATTCCAAAGATGCAGTTTGGCAAGTTTAATATAAAAACTCCAACTGTTTCTTTTTTAGACTCAATTTCTACAAAAAACGCTAGAAACATAAAGGATAGAAATGGAAGTATTGGAGCTGGAATTTTAAAAAGATTTATTCTTTGGTTTGATTATAAAAATAAAAAACTTACTATTAAAAAGAAAGGTTCTTTAACGAGAGGCTTCAATTACAACATGAGTGGTTTAGATGTAGTTTATAATGGAAAACAATTAGTAAGAGAAGAAGATTTAAGAACTGTTTCAGATGCATTCAATCAAAATATAAATCAAAACAACTCTGTAAATTTTATAAGTAGTTTTTCATATAAATTTAAACCATCATTTAGAATAAGAAATGTGGTTGAAGGGTCACCAGCAGATAAAGCTGGTTTGCAAGAGGGTGATATTATTTTACGAATTAATAATACCCCAGCCTACGAGTTAACTCTACAAAAATTAATACAAAGATTCCAAGAAAAAGACAACAAACGTATAAGAATGACTATTGAAAGAAATGGTGTTCGAATGAAATTTGAGTTTAGACTTCTAAAAAAAGTGTAATTAGTTGTTAGAGTCAGACAACATACTTTTTTCTTTTTTTAAAGGTGTACTGTTAGTTACAATGCCTTTAATTCGTATTACTTTTCGTTCTTTTTTTGCGTTAGAAAAAATAGTAATAGATTTAGAAAAACCACCTAACCTGTTGGTGTCGTAAGAAACTTTAATTTCTCCTTTTTCGCCTGGCATAATTGGATTTTCTGGTTTTTTTGGCACTGTACAACCACAAGAAGACTGAATATTTTTTATAATTAAGGGCTTATCACCAGTATTGGTAAATATAAAAGTTTTTTCTCCATTTGCTCCTTTTGCTATTTTACCATAATCAATAGTTTCTTTTTCAAATTTAAATTCTTGTGCATTAAATGACACAGCAACAAAAAAGAATAAAATAGAGGCAAATACTTTCATAATAAATGATTTAGATTGTAAAATTATAACATATATTTTATTTTAAAAAATCAATGGCTAATTTTCTCCACATGAAAGAGAATTGTATTTTTGCCAATTAAATATCAAAAAGGATACCAAAGTATGACAATTCCATCTAAATACAATGCAAGTAAAGTAGAAGATAAGTGGTACAGTTACTGGATGAAAAACAACTATTTTCATTCAACACCAGATGAAAGAGAGCCTTACACCATAGTAATTCCTCCACCAAACGTAACAGGAGTTTTACATATGGGGCATATGTTGAATAATACTATTCAAGATGTGTTAATTAGACGTGCACGTTTATTGGGGAAAAATGCTTGTTGGGTTCCAGGAACAGATCATGCTTCAATTGCTACAGAAGCAAAAGTTGTTGCCAAACTAAAAGAGCAAGGTATTTCTAAAAATGATATTACTCGTGAAGAATTTTTACATCATGCGTTCGATTGGAAAAACGAATATGGAGGTAAAATTTTAGAACAATTAAAAAAATTAGGAGCTTCTTGTGATTGGGAAAGAACTGCTTTTACCATGGATCCAGAAATGTCTGAATCTGTAATTAAAGTTTTTGTTGATTTGTACAATAAAGGTTTAATTTACAGAGGTTATAGAATGGTAAATTGGGATCCTGAAGCAAAAACTACGTTATCTGATGAAGAAGTAATTCACGAAGAAAGACAGGGGAATTTATATTATTTAGAATATAAAATTGAAGGCTCAGAAGATACATTAACCATTGCAACTACTAGACCAGAAACTATTTTTGGTGATACTGCAATTTGTATCAACCCAAATGATGAGCGTTTTACGCACTTAAAAGGAAAGAAAGCAATTGTACCTTTATGTGGTAGAATAATTCCTATTATTGAAGATGAATATGTAGATTTAGAATTTGGTACAGGTTGTTTAAAAGTAACTCCTGCTCATGATGAAAATGATAAAAATTTAGGTGATAAGCATCAATTAGAAGTTATTGATATTTTTAATGATGATGCTTCTCTGAACTCTTTTGGATTGCATTATGAAGGTAAAGATCGTTTTG
>CAXBAC010000048.1:0-11384 GCA_963973485.1 uncultured Polaribacter sp.
AAAATACCAAAAATCATTTTACCTGTATAAATAGGATCTAACAAAACACCTGTTTCTTTTTTAAAATTATTGATAAAATGAATCAATTCTGATGTGTATTTTGCATAACCTCCAAAATGATAATCATTTTCTAAATTCCATTTTTTCTGATGAGCAAACTGCTGAATTTCTGTTGCAAAAAAAGAGCCTTTTAAAGCTGGGAAACCTATTATTTGTTGATGGCTTTCAGCTGAATTAATCAATCCAGCAATAGTACCTCCAGTTCCTATTGCACAACAAATATAATCGAAAATTGTATCATCTTGAGTTAAAATTTCTTCACAACCTTTTACAGCCAAATCATTGGTACCACCTTCTGGAATAAGATAAAAATCGCCATATTTTTCTTTAAGTTGATTGATAAAAACAGCACTTGATTTCTCTCTGTATTGAGTTCTAGAAATAAAATCGAAAGTCATTCCGCTTTTATGCGCTTCAAGTAAAGTAGCATTATTAGCTAAGGTTTGCTCTAGGTTTTCACCCAATTCATCACCTCTAATAATACCTATGGTTTTAAATCCGTTTAAATTACCTGCAACTGCAGTTGCTACAATATGATTAGAAAAAGCACCTCCAAAAGTGAGTAAGTTTTGCTTTTGTTGTTTCTTAGCTTCTAACAGGTTATATTTAAGTTTTCTGAACTTATTCCCAGAAACAAAAGGGTGAATCTCATCTTCTCTTTTTATAAAAAGCTCAACTTGTTTTTCTTCTAAAATAGGAAGATGCACTTGTTGGTTTTTAGTGATTAAAATTTTTGAAAAATCGATATGATTCAATGGTAAATAGCTTTGTTACAAAAATACAGAAAGTAGTTTAGTTTGGTTGTAAAATTTAAAAACTATAAGTTTACATATAAAATCATAGTTAACATGAAGAGTCAATTTTTAATTTTAATGGTAATAGGTCTTTTATTCTCTTGTAATAAAGATAATAATGCTACTGATTTAGAAAATCAAATAATTGGAAATTGGAAGCTTATAAAAATGACTAATAGTATGTCAAATTCTGAAACATCTGGCTCAGAAATGGAATGGCAAGAAACCTATCAATTATTTTCTGATGGAACATTTCTAAAATCAAGAGATAAAGATGGAAATCTAACTGAAGTATCAGGTACTTTTAATTTTATAAATAACTCTAATGAGTCTTTAATCGAATTAACTTTTGACACTCAAAGTGACATTATTGGTTCTTGTACAGCAAACAAAAAAGAAAATTTGAATCTGCAATCTGATACCATTTTTACAAATTCTTGGAATGCTTGTGATGGACCTACTTTGAAGTATAAAAAAAATTAGTGTAGATTGCCATTTCTTGCATAAAACAAAAATTAGAAGCTCAATTCACAACTTTTTTAGAATTTAAGAAAAATTAGATATTTGTTCTTCAACCTTTTCCCACTCTTCTAGTAATGAATCTACTTTTACTTTTTTAGCTTTATATTTTTCAAAAAAGTTAGGTCTAGATGAAACTTCATCGTAATTTTTAGCCAATTCTAAATCTACCTTTTCAATTTCTTTTTCTAAATCTGCTATTTCTGTCTCAATATTAGACAGTCTGTTATTTAGTTTTTTTAACTCTTTTTCTTGCGCTCTCGAAAGTTGATGCGCTTCTTTTTTAGAGGTATCTTTTGTAGTTTTCACAACAGTTTTCTTCTCAGCTTCACGCAAGTTTTCCATTTTGTGTTGCTCTAAGAAATAATCAATATCGCCTAAATATTCTTTAATTTCTTTGTCTTTAAAACCATAAACTGTAGTTGTTAGTCCTTGTAAGAACTCTCTATCATGAGAAACCACAATTAAAGTTCCATCAAAATTATTTAAGGCTTCTTTTAGTACTGTTTTAGAGGCAATGTCTAAGTGGTTTGTAGGCTCATCCATTATTAAAACATTAAAAGGCTGTAGCAACAATTTACACAATGCTAATCTATTTCGTTCTCCTCCAGAAAGTACTTTTGCTTTTTTATCTACAGCATCACCTCCAAAAAGAAAAGACCCCAACATATCTCTAACACGCATTCTGTTAGAATCTGTTGCAGCATCTTCCATAATTTCCAAAACTGTTTTTTCTGGTGGTAAATGTTCAGATTGATTTTGAGCAAAATACCCAACCTCTACATTATGACCAAGTTTTAGATGTCCTTCAAAAGGAATTTCACCCACCATCATTTTAGCTAAAGTTGATTTTCCTTGTCCATTTTGCCCAACAAAAGCAATTTTACTATTTCTTTCAATCAATAAATCTACCCCTTCTAAAACATGTTTATCTCCATAACTTTTGGATAAATTTTCGGCTTCAACAATAATTTTACCTGGCTCTTTAGAAATGGCAAAACGCACATTCATAGCTTGATTATCATCTTGATCTACTTCAATCAACTCAACTTTATCCAACTGTTTCATTAAAGATTGAGCCATTGAAGCCTTGCTAGCTTTGGCTTTAAACTTATCAATCAGCTGTTGTTTTTGTTTGATTTCTTTTTCTTGATTTTTCTGAGCTTGTAATTGCTTTTCTTTAATTTCTCCTCTTAACTCTAAGAATTGAGAGTATGGTTTTTTGTAATCGTAAATTTGCCCAAGAGAAATTTCTATGGTTCTATTGGTTACGTTATCTAAAAACATTTTATCGTGAGAAACCAATACAATTGCACCTGCGTAAGATTTTAAGAAGTTTTCTAACCAAATAATAGATTCAATATCTAAGTGGTTTGTTGGCTCATCTAATAATAAGATATCGTTATTTTGCAGTAAAAGTTTTGCCAATTCTATACGCATTCTCCATCCTCCAGAAAAGGTATCTGTCAATTTATTAAAATCTTCTCTTTGAAAACCTAAACCTTGCAAAATTTTTTCTGTATCTCCTTGATAATTATAACCTCCTAAGAGTTCATAACGTTCTTGTTTATCTGTTAAATCTTGAATCAACTCTGTATATGAATCACTTTCATAATCAGTTCTTGTCGTCAATTGATTGTTGATTTCTTCTAACTCAGCCTCAATTTTCTTAATTTCTTCAAACGCCTGATATGCCTCTTCTAAAATTGTACGTCCTTCTACAAAATCGATATCTTGTCGCAAAAACCCAATCTGCACTTCTTTATCAAAAGCCATAGTACCTCCACTACTTTCTATGTCTTTAGAAAGTACTTTAAGCAGTGTAGATTTTCCTGCACCATTTTTACCTATTAAACCTATTCTATCTCCTTTATTTAACTTAAAAGTAATGCCCGAAAAAAGATCAGTTCCCATAAAAGAAACTGTTAAATTATGTACGTTTAACATGAAATGTGATAATTGTTACTAAAATAGCGTGGTAAAAAATTTACCTTTGCAAAAGTATATAAATTTTAAGGTTATGATGTTTAAAAAGGGAACAAAATTGTACAGTATTGTAAATGGAAAATGCCCTAAATGCCATGAAGGAAAATTCTTTGTGCATGGTATCACTTTTAACCCATCTAAAATTACTAAAATTGATGATAATTGTGCTGTTTGTAATTTAAAGTACATGCTAGAACCATCGTTCTTTTACGGAGCTATGTATGTAAATTACGGAATTACAGTAGCTATTTCTGTTATTGTTTTTTTAATTGCTAAACTTGGTTTAGAATTATCTCTTTTACATTCGTTTTTTTCTGTTTTAGGTGCATTAGTAATTACTGCTCCTTTAAACTTAAGGTTGTCTCGAATTCTTTGGATAAATATGTTTGTGAGTTATGATAAAAATGCAGGTAAATAACGTTAAGTAAACTATAATTTACTCTTTATTCAAATCGTTTAATATCAATTTCTGGGTCTAATGCTTTGCCCTTTTCTAGGTGATTAAACAACTCTTTTGCTACAGTTGGAGCAATCATAACACCTCTTGTACCCAAACCATTTAAAACAGCTAAACTAGGAAAAGCAGGTTGCACACCTACTAAAGGTCTTCTGTCTTTTACTGTTGGCCTAACTCCTGCAGATTGTGAAACAATTTCATAAGGCACATTTAAAACCTTATCTAATTTAGCAACCAACTCTTCTCTACCTTCTTTTGATGGTATTGAGGTTTTATCTTTATGATTAAAAGTTGCACCCACTTTATACAAATCGTTACCTAATGGAACTACAAATAAAGTTGATTTTAACTGAAAATCGATATTTAAATCTGGAGCATGAATGGTAATCAGTTCTCCTTTCACTTCATTTAATGGTAGGTAATTAAAGAAAATATTTTTATGCAACCCAAAACCTTCACAAAACACAATTCTATTGGTTTCAATGCCTTTATATTCTAAATGATTTTTTTTGAATTTTATTTTTTGATATTCGAAATTTTCGAAATGTATTTTTCCTTCTTTTTCTAAATGAGCTCTATACGTTTCTACGAGTTTTTTGGTATCTATTCTACCTGTTTGCTTTACATTACCAAAACCAAAATCTGCCTTAATTTCGTTTCTTTTTTGATGATCTAATTGCGAATCTAAAAAAGGAGCTAACTTAGGATTATCTATAGCTGCAAACCAATTATTTTGGTCTTCTATTGATTTGAAAACTTTTTTGGTTACAAACTTTGTATCAAAAATGGTATTCAGTTTTTTTTCTAGTTTTTCGTAAAAAGGCATTGCTGTATTAAGCTGACTTTGTGCATTCCAAACTGGAGAAAAACGTTTTAAAATAACAGGATTGTAAATTCCTCCAGCAACCAAAGAAGATATTTGCGAACTATCTTCAAACACAATAAAGTTTTTGTTTGCTGCTGATAACTCTTCTGCAAATGCCAAACCTGCTAATCCTAAACCTACTATAATATAATCTACTTTCACGTTGTAAAAATAGTTAAGTTTTACTACAAAAAATAGTTTTCTAAATGTTTATAAATGTGTTTAGCCCTGATTGTAGCAATTGTTTGAGCTCTTTTTGAGAAACGAAAAAAAGCGAGTGCGAAAAGCAGGAAATAGCTACAAAAAAAACGCTTGCTTGCGCAAACGTTCTTTAATTGAGTTATTGTGAGTATGAGGTTAGTAACTCCACATATCAATTTCTCTGTTTCTAATATCTTCTTTAATTTTATTAGCTTCTAACAATTGAAATAAGGCATTACCTCTTACGTAATCTTCTATGGCTCTGTTACCGTAAATGTTTTCTTCACGAACGATAACTGAGTTAAATCTTCTTGCATTTAATAAATGGTCGTAAGAAATTGGTTGAGAAGCATTCATTGGATTAAAAACTTTAGAATCGTGTAAAACTTCTCTTGCATCTGGAAAAAATATCCAAAATAATTCGTAAAGTTTTTCATCTTCTATGTCTTGTACTCCTAATGTTTGTACATCTTTACCCATTGGCGCTATTGCTAATAGACGGTATTTCATTTCTCCTTGACGTTTGTCAAAATACCACATTCCTTTTAACATATACCCTGCTACATCTTGTGTTTGAATTCTAAATGTATCTGTATAACCATTTTCTTCTCTAACATTAACCAAACGTGTATCTATTTCGTCTTGGGTAATTTTAGAAGTGAAAAAAGAATCTGTGTATGCTTCTTTAATTTTACCTTGTCTTATTCCTTTTATTAATGTGTCGAACAAAGATCTTCTGCTAGAAGAAATGTTTGTAGTATCTATTGGAAAATAATATGGTAAATTTATTTTTTGATTTAAATCTACAAATTCCCAAACTACTTTAGACCACATGATATCTCTATCATCTACATAACCATAAGGAATTGGGCCATCATTATTTGCTGCTTTTCTTTCATCACTTTTCTTTCCAATTTCTGATGCAGATTTGGCATTTAGTATGTTTGCTTGCGCATTAACTAAATTTGCAGTGAAACAAAAAAGAAATATTACTATACAATTTCTTACCATAATTTATTTTTTACTAGTTAGTCAGCTCTATGTTAACTGGCAATACTTGTTTTAGATCGTAACCATTAGCAGTTGCTTTGATATCATAAATATTAATAATATCGCCTCTTCTTGCTTTGGATAAAACTTTTTTAGCAGCTGCACTTAAAGTTGTACCACTTACAATAATGGTTAACTCACCAGGAACTTTAATTTTAAAGCTTTTTACTTTTATTTTTAAATCGAATTCAAAGTCTGGTAAACCAGCATTAATTGGTGCATTTGCTAAACCAGATTTTGGCATTCTTACAGTACCATATTGCCCACGAACAGAACCCATAGCTGCAGGAATGTCTTTTATTCTAAATTCAGCAGTAGACTTTTTTGGTCCAGTACTCAAATTAGCATTAACAATAATTTTTGCAACGTTTCCTGCTCCAGGTCTTAAGTTCCAACCTTTACCATTTTTAGACAGTTTACCACCAGTAGCAGTAACCGTTATTTTATTATCACCTACACCAGGTAATGAAACTGATATTGGGTTATCTAAACCTCTATACACCACATTCATTTTATCTGCAGAAACAACTGCAGAACTTGGCTCTGCAATAACAGAATATTTACTTTCAAAAGGTACAGGTACAGGCACTCCATTTTCCATAAAAGAAATTACACCTTTAATGGTTTTCTCACCAACATTTCCAGCAGGCATATCTAATATTACCTGACCATTTTTAACTAAGTCATTAGCATCTTTACCATTTAAAGTTACATTTTCTGGTACTAAAGTAGCATCATATCTTCCTAAAACTACTTCACCTGTAACACGTTCTCCTGAGAAATATGCACTTTTATCTAAACGTACAATACCTGTATAATTACTCAATGAAAGTGCTTCCTCTAGTTTACCACCTAACAAATCTGATACAATATCTGCTTCTGTGTTTCTTATATCAGCTTGCATTTGTGTAAAGTTAGTTAAAGAAGCAACCATTGGAAAACCTTCGTATCTTGCTTTTAAAAACGGAACTTCTTTTCCTGTTTCAGAATCTTCTACTGGCGCAGTTGTAAATCGTTTCTTTAATACTGGCACAAACTTGCTGTCTTCTCCTAAAACGTCAATTACGTTTGTTCTGTAATTGTTAATTCTATCTAAGAACTCTTGTCCTTCTGCTGTATAAGTATCGCCTTTAAAGAAATAATTATCTAACCAATCTGTTTTATCCATGGCTTCATAATCATCTTTATCTTCAATTTCTGATAACATTTTGGTTTTTAAATCTGCTAAATAGGTGTAAAAATCATCTGAATAATTTTTAATTTTATCTGCTTGTTCTTTTAAAGGACCAAATTTTTCTTTCTGTTCTGATGCTTTTACAGCTAAATTTGCATAAGCATCATTATTTTTTTCGATAGTAGATTTATTATTTTCTACTAGTTTTTCATTCATAAAGCCAAAAGCTGATAATACTTCTTTACTCATATTCATTGCTAACATTGCAATAAATACCAAGTACATTAAGTTAATCATCTTTTGTCTTGCCGACATTTTTCCTCCTGCCATATCTTAATTAGTTTGTTTTAAATTATACAATTAATTGTACTAATTATTTGCTTGACATTGCAGATAACATATTACCATACACTCCATTTAAAGAAGATAGGTTTTTAGCTAAAGATTCCATTTGTTCTTTTAAACGCTCTGTATTTTCAACAACAGCAGTATTTAGTTCTGCTTGCTTGCTTGAATTTTCTACTTGAACTTTATACAAGTTGTTTAACGATTCCATTTGAACAGCTGCCATAGACATTTGCTCATTGTATTTGTTGGTAGATGAAATAGATTCTGATGCTGCAGATAATCCTTCTGCTGCACCTTGAAAATTTTTCATACTATTTCCTAAACTTTCCATTAAAGAAGAGTCTATTTTAGCTTCGTGTAGTAAATTATCTAGTTTTTGAGATAACATACCTTCTGTACTTACTTTGTCTTCTACAGTAACTCCATCTTCTCCTAACTCTGGGTATATTTTAGACCAATCGAATTCATCTTCTGGAGTGTCAAAAGCAGAAACCGCAAATACACCTGCTTCAACTAATAAACCAATAGTTAACATTAAACCACCAGTTAAAGGACCAATTGAAATATGTTGAATTTTAAATAACGCTCCAACAATTACAACTGCTGCTCCCATTCCATAGATGAAATTCATTGTTTTTTTATACGTTCTTGACTGTGCCATGCTTTTATTTTATTTTTTAATTTTTAATTTAGTTGTTTGTTGTACCAATGTAATTTTGTACAGTTCTAAAACCAATATAACTTCTTGCAGTATCTGCATACTCGTAATCTCTAGAACCTACTTCTAGGTAATAAGCTACATCTTTCCAAGAACCACCTCTTACAATTTTTCTTTTATTTTTTCTATCCTCTACATTAGGGTTCATGGTTGATGCCATATAGTAAGATGATAAGTTGTAGGCTGTATTTGTCCATTCAGATACATTACCTGCCATATTATACAAACCATAATCGTTAGCGTTATATGATTCTGCTTCCATAGTATATAAAGCACCATCTAGAGCATAATTACCTCTTACTGGTTTAAAGTTTGCTAAGAAACAACCTCTATCGCTTGTTAAGCTACCTGTTCCCCAAGGATATGTTGCAAATTCTAGTCCTCCTCTTGCTGCATATTCCCATTCAGCTTCTGTTGGCAATCTAAAGTCTGGAACTTGACTCACGTTTTTTCTATTTCTTAAGTAATCGTTTTTCTTTTTTGTTCTCCAATTACAGAAAGCATTAGCTTGCTCCCAAGAAACACCAACTACTGGGTAATCTCCATAAGATTGATGATAAAAGTAATCTTGATGCATTGGATCATTGTAAGAATAATTAAAATCTTTTACCCAAACTGTTGTATCTGGATATATATTTAATACTTCTGTTTGTACAAAATCTTTACGATCTCCTCCTTTTCTAGCAGCATTATCTCTATCAAACCAAGAATATTTATATTTTAAATATTTGGTATTAAATGTTCTAATGCCATCTACAGCTTCTTCTCTACTGATGTATAAAGAATCCATAACCTCTACATAATCTACATCTGGATATTCTTCTTTTTTCCAAATTAAATCTTCTTCCCAATTTAAAGGCTGAATAGTATCAAACTGATAGTAATTTTCATACATGTATTTTTGATATGGAGTAGCATTACCCACAGTATCTTTAAACTTGTATAATTGAATTCCTGTAGTTCTATTATTCCCTGTTGGATTTGGAGTTACTCCTAAAGCTGCAAATTCTGCTTGATAAGCCAATCTAGTTCTCACTACAGAATCTCTAACCCATCTTACAAACTCTTTATATTCGTTGTTTGTAATTTCTGTTTCATCCATAAAATAGGGTCTTACAGTAACAGTTTTTGTTGGGGCATTCATAGTACCAACAATGTCTTCATCTTGCTTACCCATTGTAAAAGAGCCTCCAGGAATTAAAACCATACCATAAGGTTTTTCTGAAAACCATTTCTTTTTAGATTTTACACCTACTAATTCTCCTCTATCATTAGAACCACAACTGTAAAAAACGGTTATTAAAAGTGCAAATATTGCTGCTTTCTTCATATTTTATTTTTGTCTTTACTAAAAGTTCGTAAACCTATTATTTTTTTTATTAAAATACAATGCTGAAAGAGCATTTTAACGTATTGTTTTCTTTGATTTATAAATTACATCATTTTTTTCATAGCCTTATACCATCTATCTGGTATAATTTGCTTTGTAGCTTCTGTATAATCTTTAAATGTACATGGTATTAACGCATGTCTTTTGTATTTATTATCTGATAAAATATTTATCTCAATCCACCAACGACCTGTTTTATTACTTTTATAAAACACCAGTGGATCATCATCTTCTAACAAAACCGTAAATTTTTGATAGTTTTCTTTTCCTGAAAAAGGGTAGTCTTTTACCCTATAATTCACACCCTCAATAAAATACCAAATCATTTGCGCAATTAAACTTGCTGTTTGATGGTTATGATCCAATTTAGAATTGTATTCGTAAATTCCGAATGAAGTTACTTTATCACTTAAGCCTGCATATCTTGATAATGCACAAATTTCTTCGCCATAAAAACCATTGGGAGATGCATTATTATTCGCTGGAGCTTCGCTTTGTCTTACAGCACCCATATCTATAGAAACAATATCTGCATTTCTAAACGCAGGTTCTATGTTTTCTAATTCTTTGGCAACACCTAATCTGTAAGCATCAAAAAACAAACTGTCTAATAACTGAATTGATTCTTGCGAATTAAAATACGTTTGATATCCAACATTACAGTAATTGAATAAATTATTAGGCTCTTGCATAATAATTTTACTCAAATAGGATTGTGAGGTTAATTCGTCATCTACATTTCCTAAATCAAAACGACTGTCTACTGTTGTTATATTTACAGTTTGCTCTAAATTGTCGTAAGCTCTGTAATTTACATAAGTAATATCTTGACCACCACCAATTATAATTGGGATGATATTTTTTTTAAGTAAACTGGTAATAATAGTTGATACTGCAAAATAAGTATCTGAAACTTCTGCTCCTTTTTTAACATTACCTAAATCAGCAATTTCTGTATGCCAATCACCAGGAAATAATTCGTAAATTTTTCTTCGGATGAAGTGTAAATCATCTCCACAACCAAAATTATTTTCAGAATTCCTATCTTCTTGAACGCCAAATATGGCTATTTTAACATGCTCTAGATCAGGAAAACCATCTTGATTATTATGTATTTGAATTTTATTACCTAAACACAAAGGCGAGTGTAACACCAAGTGTGCTAAGGCATTTTCATTTACAGGGGTTAAAAAATCTTGATTCATTAATTTTTATTGGGTATGCAAGATACCAAATGATTATTTCTTTTTTGTAGTTTTTTTAGTTGTTTTCTTTTTTGCAGCAGGTTTCTTTTTGGCTGTCTTTTTCTTTGGCGTTTTTGCCTCAATCATTTTTACAGCTTCTTCTTTAGATAGGTTTTCTATATCTGTAGTTTTAGGCAACTCTATTTTCACTTTACCTTTAAATACATTAAACCTACCCCATCTTGCTTTTTCTACACGAATGCCAACATCTTCCCAGTTATGGATAACCTTATCGATTTCTTTTTGTTTTTTTGCTTCAATTAGCTCAACAATATCATCATCAGAAAGGTTATCAAAGTCGTACTTTTTATTTACGTTGATAAACATACCATTCCATTTTAAAAACGGCCCAAAACGTCCAACACCTTTTTGTACAGGTAATTCCTCATAGTGATAAATAGGAGCATCTGCTTTTTGTTTGGCAACAATTAATTCTTCTGCTCTTTCTAAATCTACAGACATTGGGTCTTCGCCTTTATCTAAAGAAACAAACATTTTCCCAAAACGAATATAAGGTCCAAAACGACCATTAGAAACAATCACTTCTTCACCTTCATAAGTTCCTAACATTTTAGGCA
>CAXBAC010000049.1:0-11238 GCA_963973485.1 uncultured Polaribacter sp.
GAAAATATACCAATGTATTGGATGCGTGCAATAGGAGGGTCTATGTTTATTATTGGTGCCATTGTAATGTTATATAATGTTGTAAAAACTGTAAGACAAGGTTCTGGAGTTGAAGATGAATTAGCAGAAGCAGCAACATTAACTAAAGTATCTAAGTATAGAACAAAAGGGGAGGGTTACCATACTTGGTTAGAAAGAAAGCCAATAAAATTAACTCTTTATGCAACAGTGGCTATTTTAATTGGAGGTATTATTCAAATTGTACCAACTTTATTAGTGAAGTCTAATATACCAACTATAAGTAGTGTAAAACCTTATACACCTTTAGAATTAGAAGGAAGAGATTTATATATAAGAGAAGGTTGTGTTGGGTGTCATTCACAAATGGTACGTCCTTTTAGAAGTGAGGTAGAACGTTATGGAGAGTACTCAAAAGCAGGTGAATTTGTATACGATCATCCATTTTTATGGGGCTCTAAAAGAACAGGACCAGATTTACATAGAGTAGGTCAAAAATATTCAGATAGCTGGCATTTAAATCATATGTATGATCCTCAAAGTACATCACCAGGTTCTATAATGCCATCTTATAAATGGTTGATCAGAAACAAATTAGACAAATCTTCTACAGAAGATAAAATGGAAGTAATGGTTAGTTTAGGTGTACCATACTCTGAAGAAGAAATTGCAAATGCACAAGCATTAATGGATGCACAAGGAAAACAGATAGAAGAAAACTTATATCAAGATCCAGATTTTGCAAATAGTTACGAAGCAGATAAAAAATATGCTCAAGAAAATGGACAAGAATTTGTAGAAATGAAAGATAGAGAAATTGTAGCCATTATTGCATATATACAAAGACTTGGTACAGATATTAAAGTAAAAGACGAACAACAAATTTCTAAAAAATAAAATCATGTTAAAATTTGTAAAAAACCATATGGAAAGTATTACAGGTATAGAAATATACCCATTAATATCACTTCTTATTTTCTTTACTTTTTTTGTAGCCCTTTTTTGGTGGGTGTTTACAGCAAAGAAAGAATACATAAATAACGTGAGTAATATTCCATTAGATCACTAAAAAAAATAAGAGAAATGAAAAAAAAGATTCAATCTACAGTATACATATTGTTTGTATTAGGTACATTTTTTGCACTTGTAAAAGCATTTACAGCGTATAAAAATCCACTTAACTTTTTCGAAAACCCTCTAGTTTGGTTTGCTTTAATTGGCTTTGTGTCCGTTATTATTTTAAAAGAAGTAGTAAGTTTTATGGCTGTTTCTAGAGCAAAAGAGCTACAGAATGAAAAAGACGGAATTTTACCTGAAGATCCAAACTTATGGATTAAAAAGTTATTGGTAAAATGGACTAGAGCCAAATCAGTAGAAGAAGAACAAGATATTGTTTTAGATCATAATTACGATGGAATTAAAGAATTAGACAATTCACTTCCACCTTGGTGGGTGTATATGTTTTATGCAACTATAGTTTTTGCAGTAGTATACCTTGTTCGTTTTGAAGTAATGGATGGTGCAACTCCTGAAATGGAATATGAGGCAGCAGTTGCAGAAGCTAGAATTCAAGTGAATAAATACAAAGCAACTTCTCCAGATGTTTTTGATGTAGAAAATGTAACCTTATTAACTGAGGCTAGCGATATAAAAAGAGGTAAAGCTGTATTTAATTTAAATTGTGCTTCTTGTCATTTAGCTGACGGAGGTGGAGCAATTGGGCCAAACTTAACAGATGAATACTGGATTTTAGGAGGAGGTATTAAAAATGTTTTTAATACAGTTTATAATGGTGGTAGAGATGGTAAAGGGATGATTGCTTGGAATAAAACCTTAAAACCAGAAGATATAGCAAAAGTATCTAGTTACGTACTGTCTTTACAAGGTACCACACCAGAAAAAGCAAAAGCTCCAGAAGGAGAGATTTGGGAAGAAGAATAATTCAGGAGTTTATAAAGCTTAGTTAGTAATAATTTATGGAAACACCTAGTAACGAAAAATTTAGAGATAGTATTGGTACCATCAACAAAGAAGGTAAGCGTTCTTGGGTGTTTCCCAAAAAACCAAGCGGTTTTTTCTATAAATATAGAAGTTATGTAAGTTATTTTTTATTAGTTTTTTTATTGTTTGCTCCTTTTATCAAAATTAATGGTAATCAACTTCTACTATTTAATGTTCTAGAAAGACGCTTTAATATTTTTGGATTTCCATTTTGGCCTCAAGATTTTTATTTACTAGTTGTATCAATGATTACAGGAGTCGTTTTTATAATCTTGTTTACGGTTGTTTTTGGAAGAATATTTTGTGGTTGGATTTGCCCACAAACCATTTTTATGGAAATGGTATTTAGAAAAATTGAGTATTGGATTGATGGTGATAGAGGAAAACAAATAAGACTTAATAAACAACCTTGGAATGCAGAAAAAATTAAGAAAAGACTTTTAAAATGGTTTATTTTCTTTGTGATTTCTTTTCTTATAGCTAACGTTTTTTTAGCGTATTTAATAGGAGGAGATACATTAATAAGCTACATCACTGGTAATCCTTTCGATAATATTAGTACGTTAATTTCACTAATAATTTTTACGTGCGTTTTCTATTTTGTTTTTGCTTGGTTTAGAGAACAAGTATGTATCATTGCATGTCCTTATGGTCGTTTACAAGGTGTACTTTTAGATGATAAAACCATAAATGTAGCATACGATTACAAACGAGGAGAAAGAGAGTTAGGTAGATCTAAATTTAAGAAAAACGAAGATAGAGCAGCATTAGGAAAAGGCGATTGTATTGACTGTAAACAATGTGTAGTTGTTTGTCCAACAGGTATAGATATTAGAAATGGTACACAATTAGAGTGTGTAAATTGTACAGCTTGTATAGACGAATGCGATCATATTATGGAAAGTGTAAACTTACCAAAAGGCTTAATTAGATATGCAAGTGAAGATAATATTGCTAAAAAGAAACCTTTTAAAATAAACGCTAGAATAAAAGGATATTCAGCAGTGTTGCTAATTTTAGTTGGTATTTTGATAGGAATGTTATTCTTAAGAAATAATGTAGAAGCTACTATTTTAAGATTACCAGGTCAATTATATCAACATAAAGAAAACAATGTAATAAGTAATGTTTATACATTTAAAGTTATTAATAAAACAACAAAAGACATTACAGACGTAAATTATAAAATACTATCTCATAAAGGAGAAATAAAACTGGTATCAAACAAAAATTTTATTGTTCCTAAACAAGGTTTAGCAGAAGGTACATTGTTTATAGAACTTAATGCAGCTGTTTTAAAGGATGACAATATAGATATTGAAATTGGTGTTTTTAGTGGTGATAAATTAATAGAAACAACAGAGACAAACTTTTTAGGTCCAAGAAGTTATAGATAGATTGTTTTTAAAAAAATAGATTTATAATTAGACTTAAATATAAAAAATAAGGTATGAAATTCAATTGGGGAACAGGAATCGTAATAACTATAATCGCTTTTATGGCATTCATTATGTACTTCGTTATTACAATGAGTACAGACAATTCGTATAGTCATGATTTGGTTACAGAAAAATATTATCAAGCAGAATTAAACTATCAGCAAGAAATTGATGCTGAGAAAAATTTAAATAAAATTTCAGGAAAAGTAACCATAACAAACTCTAAAGAAGGTTTACAAATAAACTTACCAAGTTATTTTTCTGATAAAAAGATAGAAGGTAAAGTGTTTCTATACAGACCATCTAATAAACAGTTAGATTTTGAAATTCCTATGTTAAAATCTAATACATATTTGCTCGTGCCTGAACAACGTTTAGTAGATGGTCGATGGAACATTAAAATTATATGGAAACAAAATAATGTAAATTATTTATTTAAAAAAGAATTGAATTTATAATGTTACTATCAGCAATTATATTTGGGTTATTGGGCAGTTTCCATTGCATAGGTATGTGTGGTCCAATAGCTTTTATGTTGCCTATAGATAGACAAAATAAAACTAAAGGGTTTTTACAAATTTCAAGTTATCATTTTGGTAGATTGTTTACTTATAGTTTAATTGGTTTGCTGTTTGGTTTTTTAGGAAAAGGCTTTTACCTTTTTGGTTTTCAACAACAAATATCTATTATTGCAGGTATTTTAATGATTCTTTTAATTCTGTTTCCTAGAATTTTAAAGAAAGTATCTATATCAAAAAAAATTAGTACGCTAGTTTTAAAAATAAAAAATGCTTTAGGAAATGAATTAAAAAAGAAAGGAAATGATACTTTTTTTACCATTGGTTTTTTAAATGGTTTTTTACCTTGTGGCTTAGTTTATATGGCTGTTTTTGGAGCAATAACTACTTCAAATGCGCTAACTGGCAGTGTTTATATGTTTTTATTTGGCTTAGGCACAATACCTTTAATGACTGCTTTTGTATATTTAGGTAATTTTACAAAAGGTAATTTTCGAAAAAATATTCAAAAAGTAATTCCTATTTTAATTGTATTTATAGGAGCTTTATTTATAGTTAGAGGATTAGGTTTAGGTATTCCTTACATATCTCCAAAACCAATTTTAGAACTTGCGTCTGATGCAGCATCTGGCTGTCATTAAATTTTGTTCGTCTACACTTAATTGAGTTTTATCTACATTTGATTTTCATTGAACTTTACTTTCTGTACGTTCAAAATAATTAAATTACTTTTAGCAAATTAATCTTACTTATATGCAGCTTAATAAATTAAATATTTTACTTATTGAAGATGATAGAATAGAAATTTTAAAATTAAAAAGGTCTATTTCAGAAGAATTTAATGATTGTGTATTAACTTTGGCTAATAATGGTAACGAAGCTTTAATTAAATTAGATTTAAATATTCCAGATCTTATTTTATTAGATTTAAATATGCCAGATACAAATGGAATTGAATTTTTGACTATTTTAAAAAATAACGAAGATTTAAAACATATACCTGTTATTATTTTAACAACATCTAATAATGACAAAGATATATCAGAGTGTTATAGATTAGGAATTGCTGGCTATATATTAAAACCATTAAAATACGAAGATTACGAAGCTAAAATTAAAGCAATTTTTAGATATTGGAGTCTAAGTATGAAAGGTATTGTTTTTACAGAATTTTTAGAATTGGTAGAAGACAAATTTGGTATGGAAATGGTAGATGAAATCATAGAAGCCTCAGATTTAGAATCAGAAGGGGTTTATACTACAATTGGTACTTATAATTTTTCTGAGATGTTACAATTGTTAAAACAATTAAGTAGTAGAACAAATATTGCTATCGATGATTTATTATTAGTTTATGGTGAGCATTTTTTTTCAGTTATAGAAAGAAGTTACAGTGGGTTATTAGAAACATATAAAGACCCAATAGAAATGTTATCTTCTATAGAAAATCATATACATGTAGAGGTTCGTAAAATTTATCCAGAAGCAGAATTACCTACATTTATTGTAGAAGAAAAATCAGAAAATTTATTAATAATGTTGTATAAGTCTAGTAGAGCTATGTATTACTTTGGTTTAGGCTTAATGAATAAAACTTTTGATCATTTTAATAGTACAGCAGAAATTAATTTAGAAAAAATTAATGAAGATGGTACAGAAGTTCGTTTTATTATTCAAAGAAAGAAGTGAGTAAAGAAATAGAAATACTACAAAGAGCTTTAGAGCGTCAAAAAAAAGCCAGAAAACAAGCAGAAAAAATACTTGAAGATAAATCTTTAGAGCTTTTTAATACAACAAAAGAACTTAAAAGAGTAAACAACAAGCTCGAAAATTTATTAAACGAAAAAACTTCACAGTTACAAGGTATCTTCGAAAACATTAATGATGCTTATATAGTAATGGATTTGTTTGGCAATGTTCTAAAAATGAATGATTATGCTAAACTTTTATTTGGTTATGATATTGATAAAGAGTCACTTAACGTAGAAAATCTTATTTATCCAGAAGACTACAAGTATGCAATGCGTTCTTATAATGAATTAAAAGAAACTGGTAGTTTTTCTGATTATACAGCAAGAATAACAACTAAAAATAAACATGTAAAATGGGTACATATTAATGCTAGTATTGTTTTTGATAATAAAAATAACCCTATTGCTGCTCAAGGAATTATAAGAGATATTACTTCAGAGATTAATTCTAAAAACTTATTAAAAGAATCTGAAAACAGACTTTCTTCTTTACTGTTAAACTTAGAAAGTGGTGTTTTATTAGAAGATGAAAACAGAAAAATTATATTTACAAATAAAAAATTCTGTGAAATATTTAATATACCAATAAATCCAGAAAATTTAGTAGGTACAGATTGCACTGATTCTGCAGAACAAAGTAAACAATTATTTAAGAACCCAGAAGATTTTGTAAATAATATTAATCAACTTTTAAAATATAAAAAACAGGTTTTAGGTGAAGAAATAATTATGAAAAATGGTACTGTTTTAGAACGA
Source organism: uncultured Polaribacter sp. (assembly GCA_963973485.1). Classification (GTDB taxonomy): domain Bacteria; phylum Bacteroidota; class Bacteroidia; order Flavobacteriales; family Flavobacteriaceae; genus Polaribacter. The sequence goes on from CAXBAC010000049.1 coordinate 6,484, forward strand.
GACTTTATTCCAATTATTTCAGAAAATAAATATAAAGGGCATTTATGGACTTACAAAAATGTAACTCTACAAAAGCATTATAACCAATTTATAGAAGCAGAAAAAGAAAAGTATAGTAGCATTATTGCTAATATGAATTTAGGTCTTCTAGAGGTTAATACAAAAGAAGAAATTACCATGGCTAATAACAGTTTTTGTAGCATGTCTGGTTACTCAAAAAAAGAGTTATTAGGTAAATTAGCTAAAGATATATTTGTTTTTGAAAATCAAAAAAAAATAATTAAAACTCAATTTGAAAAAAATTTTAATGGACAATCGAATTCTAATGAAATCGAAATAAAAAATAAGGAAGGAGAATTAAAAAATTGGTTAATAAGCAGTGCTCCAAATTATAATTTAAAAGGAGAGTTAGTTGGCTCAATAGGAATTTATTTAGATATAACTCAATTAAAACTATTAGAAATACAAAAAACAAAAATTTTAAATAAACTAGAAAAAAGTAACGAAGAACTTAAAGAATACGCACACATTGTTTCACACGATTTAAAATCTCCTTTGCGAAGTATTTCTGCATTAACCTCTTGGATTAAGATGGATAATATAGACAGTTTTGATAAAGATAGCCTTCAAAACTTTGATGATATAGAAATTACTTTAGAAAAAATGGAAAGCCTAATTTCTGATGTTTTAAAATTTTCTAGTTTAGATTCTGACACCAATGAAAACGAATCTGTAAACTTAGATGTTTTGGTAAAAGATTTAATACACATGTTATATATACCAAAAAATATAACTATTAAAGTGTTATCTAAGCTACCTACAATTTATGGTGATAAAATAAAACTACTTCAACTATTTCAGAATTTAATTAGTAATGCCATTAAATTTAATAATAAAGAAAATGGTTTTATTCATATTGATGTAGAAGATGCAAAATCATTCTACAAATTTTCGATTGCAGATAATGGAATAGGAATTGAAAAGAGACACTTTGACAAAATTTTTAAAATCTTTCAATCTCTAAAAAAATCGGAAACTTCAAGTGGAATTGGATTATCTATAGTTAAAAAAATTGTAGATATTTATAAAGGTGAAATTTGGCTAGAATCAGAAATAGGTAAAGGCACAACTTTTCATTTTACACTAAAAAAATAATCATGGAAACTCCAAATTATACTATAATTAATGCTCTTGCTAAAGGAGATGATGAGGTAAAAAAAATGATTTTAGAGGTTTTAATAGAAGAGTTTCCTTTAGAAAAGGAATCTTATTTTAATTACTTTAACTTAAAAGATTTTAAAAAAACACAAGAAATAGTTCATAAAATAAAGCATAAAATTAGTGTTTTAGGTTTAGATAAAAGTTATGAATTGGCAAATATCTATGAAAACAATCTGTTAAACAGTAGCATAGAGAATCACAAAGATTTTGAAAAAACTTTAGAGGTTATTTCTAGTTTTATAAAATCGATTTCATAATAATCATTTATTTTCTAAATATTGGTTTCTTTAAAAAATACCATTTAAAACGTAAACCAATTTCTGTAAAAGTAAAACCTGCAGCAGTAGCAGACGCAATATTACTTTGGTTTGCATACATATTTAATAAGCTTCTCTCAGAAAACTTATATCCAAAGCTACCTTGCAATCTATACGTACTTTGTCTTTTATCATTTTCTATATATTGAAAACCTGTAGCTGCAGTTAGTAGATAAAACCACTCTTTGTTTTTTGCACTACTTTCATCTTTAATCAAATTTACAAAAACCTCCACAGCATTAAATTTACTAGGACTAAAATAAATATTTGGTACTTGATTTTTAAATGAAATATTTTGATAATTAAAACCTGCTTTTAAAGAAGGTTTTTCTAATATATTATAATATAATGAGGTAAATAATAGGTTCCTTGTATTGGAATCACTTTGTGTAGTGTAATAATATTGTGTAAACCAACCTAATTTAAAGTTAGTGTTTAAGCTATAGTTTAATATAAAGTTATTTTGAACAATTTCTCTATCTAATAATTCTGCATTAAAATTCTGAATTTCTCTTTTATAGCCTACTTCTAAGTTTTGCAGTTTAAAAGGTTTAATTTTAAGAGAAACATCTGTAAGTAATTGGTTATAATTATTTGTTTCTGCTTCTGATGAACTTACACCTAAACTACCCTTAAAAGTTACGTTATTTAATAATTGATAGCTAATACCTAATAGGGCATTTTTTGAGTTAGCTTCTATATTACTAGTACTATTTGAGGTGTTTCTGTAATTAAAAGAACCTAATAATTTAAATTTTGTGTTAAAAGGTATTTCACTACTTAAAGTGTATGAATAAGCATCATTATTTCCATTATCAAAAGAGTATGAAACATTACTTTCTATAAAAGGTGTAAATTCTTTATTCAAGTTTTCTATAAACTGTGAAGCATCTTTTTGGTTTTTATAAAAAGTTAATGTGTTTTCAGCACTTTTATAAGCTTCATTATAATACCCAGATGCTTTTAAAGCATTTGCCTTTCCTAAATTTCCATCAAAAGAAGTGCTATCCTTTTCTAATATTGTATTGTAGTTTTCTAAACTAGCTTTAAAATCACTTTTATATATATTTAAAGTTGCTTTTAATGAAGTGATCCAGTTTTCATCATTTTTAGTATTGGTAGAAATCTTATTAATTTCTTGTAATGCTTTTTTAAAATCCTTATTCCAAATTAAAGCCTGTATGTATCTTTCTTTAGTTTGGTTTTTAATAGATTGTGGTGTATCTTTTTTTATTTTATCAACTGCAGTTGAACTTATAGTTAAAGCTTCGTTATCGTTTTCATTTATATGAGCAACTAAAGACAAACCATTTAAAGCTATTAACTCGTTTTCAATAGCTAGAATCTCATAAGTTTCCTTCGCTTTTTTAGTTTGCTTAGTAATTAAATAAAGGTTTGCTAGGTTAAGCAAAGTTTCTTTATCATTTTTAAAATCTAAAAAGTTTTGGTTTAAAATTGCTTCTGCTGCTGAATAGTTTTGGTTGTTTATTTTTTCATTTGCTAAACCTAATCTCATATATTTTTTACTCACTAAAGCATTTGGGTTTTTAGCAGATACAGCTAATGCTTTATCAACATAAATTATTGCTTCTGAGTATTCTTTTAAATTTGATAAAGTATTTGCATAACCTAATAAAGCAGAAAAACTTTTATCATTTTCTTCTAGTAAGTTTTTATAATATGATTTTGCTTTCTCAAACTGATTACCCCATAATAATGATTCAGCATAATTTAACTTTACTTCAAAATCTTTTGGATAGTTTTCTAATAATTCCGTAAAAATATGAGTAGCTTTTGTAGCATTACCATTTAAACCTACAGCTCTACCATAACATAATTTTGCAGTTTTATTATTAGGGTAATCTTGCAAAACATCTTTAAAAAAAAATTCTGCTTCTTTATATTTTCCTGTTTCTAAGTAATTAAAGCCTTCTTTCATTTCTTGAGAGAATGTAATTTGTCCTATAAAAAGGATAACAATAATTAAGATATTTTTTGTTTGCATTGCTTGCTTTATTTGTAGGTGCAAGTTAAGCATAAGCTTTTAATCACTAATCTAAGGCTATTTGTTGTTCATCGATAATTTAATAGTAAACTAAAGAGTCATAAGATATTTGCAGGCGTAAAAATTACTTTTATATGAATGCAGTAGTAAGAATTGTACAAGCAAAAATTAAACCAGAACAGCTTTTTATGGTAAGTGTTTTACTTGTAAATGGGGGTAACTATCTATATAATTTAATTTTAGGTAGATTTTTAGGGCCAGATAAATTTGCAGATGCAGCTATACTTGTAACTTTTCTGTTAGTCTTATCTTTTATAGCAATGACGTTTCAATTGGTTACTGCTAAATTTTCTGTACTCTTTGAGCAGCAGATATTTAAAACATTTATAGCTAATATTTATAAAATCGCTTTTGTTTTTGGCTGTATATTGGCTTTTGCAATAGTATTTTTTGCAGATGAATTACAAGTATTTTTTAAAACATCTACTGCAAAAATGTTTGTTTTATTTGGTTTTGGAGTTCCTTTTTACTTTTTAATGAGTGTAAACAGAGGTGTTTTTCAAGGAAAAAAAGAACTAAATTTTTTATCAATCACCTATCAATTAGAAATGATAAGTAGACTGTTAATTACATTTTCTTTATTATATTTTTTAAACTTTGATTCCTCTTTATTAATAGCTATTGGTATATTTTGTTCGTTTATTTTTGGAATGATTCCTTTTAAGTATAAGGATATTTCATTTAATAAAAATCTAAAATTAGACGCAACAAAGACTAAACTAGTTCGTAACTTTTTTATTATTACTGCATTTTATGAGCTTACTCAAATTATCATTAATAACAGTGATATTCTTTTAGTAAAACATTATTTCGATTCTCATCAAGCAGGTTTGTATGCTTCTTTAGCTTTAATAGGTAGAGTTGTATATTTTATAGCTTGGATGTTTGTTATGTTGTTGTTGCCAACTGTGGTTCAGCTAAAAAAAGAGGGAAAATCTACTTTGCCAATTTTATTAAAGTATGTTGGTTACATAGCTATTATTGCATCTGCTATCATCTTTGCTTGTTTTCTTTTTCCTAATCAAATTATACATGTTTTATTTGGGGAGAGTTACCTTGCAATTACTCCTTTCTTATGGAAATATGCTTTAGCTACTGGTGTTTTTGCTATCTCTAATATTTTCGCATATTATTATTTATCATTAGACAACT
>CAXBAC010000050.1:0-11143 GCA_963973485.1 uncultured Polaribacter sp.
TTATTTTCAGCTTACTAAAAGAAAGCAATTTTTTCAAGATATAACTGACAAAAATTCCTTTGATGTTGTTTATTTTGATGCCTTTGGAGCTACAAATCAACCTGAATTATGGACAGAGGCAATTTTTTCAAAAATGTATACTGCAATGAAATCTAATGGAATTTTAGTAACCTACTCAGCCAAAGGAAGTGTTAGAAGAGCGTTACAAAGTGTTGGGTTTTCTGTAGAAAGGTTAGCTGGACCTCCAGGAAAAAGAGAAATGTTGAGAGCTACTAAAAAGTAGTTTTATTCATAGCCAGTTTCTTTAATGGTTTTTGCTGTAAAACTAAAATGTATCAAGAACATTTATTAGCTTTACAATTAATTATAATTATAACATCATTTTAATGGAGTTCAAAAGAAAATTTGGGAAGCAAAAAAAATCGAAACCAACTAAAGGGTTGCTTTTGGTGCTACTTTTAGTACTAGTTTTGTATTTATGGTTTAATGCAGATTCATTAATGAACGCACTTTTTTAATTTCATTTTTTGGCAGTAGAAAAAATTATTTTAGGGATAGACCCAGGTACAACTATTATGGGTTTTGGTTTGATAAAAGTAGTGGGTAAAAAAATGGAGTTTATTCAAATGAATGAATTAATGCTCAAGAAATATGATGATCATTATTTAAAACTGAAACTAATTTTCGAAAGAACTGTTGAGCTAATAGATACTTATCATCCAGATGAAATTGCAATTGAAGCTCCTTTTTTTGGTAAAAACGTACAATCTATGTTAAAATTGGGTAGAGCTCAAGGTGTAGCAATGGCTGCAGGTTTATCTCGTGAAATACCTATTACAGAATATTTACCAAAAAAAATTAAAATGGCAATTACTGGTAATGGAAATGCAAGTAAAGAACAAGTAGCTTTAATGCTAAAATCGCTTTTAAATTTAAAAACATTGCCAAAAAATTTAGATGCAACAGATGGTTTAGCTGCAGCAGTTTGTCACTTCTATAACTCAGGAAAAGTTGTGGGTGGCAAAAACTATACTGGTTGGGCTAGTTTTGTAAAACAAAATGAAAAAAGAATTAAAAAATGAGTGGAATTTACATTCACATACCATTTTGCAAGCAAGCTTGTTATTACTGTAATTTCTATTTTTCAACTTCACTCAAAAAGAAAGATGAGTTATTAAACTGCTTAGTAAAAGAAATTAAACTAAGAAAAGAAGAACTGAATAATGATATTGTTGAAACTATTTACTTTGGTGGAGGAACTCCTTCTTTATTATCAACTGAAGAAATACAAACAATATTAAATGCAGTTTATGATAATTTTGAAGTAGTAGAAAATCCAGAAATTACTTTAGAAGCAAACCCTGATGATTTATCTGAAGAAAAAATTATAGCTCTATCAAAATCACCTATAAATAGACTGAGTATTGGAGTGCAGTCTTTCTTTGAAAGAGATTTAAAGTTAATGAACAGAGCTCATAATGCAGAGGAATCAAAAAAATGTTTACAATTAGCTACTAAATATTTTAAAAATATATCTGTAGATTTAATTTACGGAATTCCAGATTGTTCTAATGAACAATGGTTAGAAAATATACATACTGCTTTAAGTTTTGGTATACCTCATATTTCTAGTTATGCCTTAACTGTAGAGCCAAATACAGCTTTAGAAAGCTTTATAAATAAGGGTATCATTAAAAATGTAGATGATGATAAAGCAGAAGAACAATTTGTTATATTAACTGAAGAACTAAATAAAGCTGACTTTATACATTACGAATTGTCTAACTTTGGTAAAGAAGGTTTTTTTAGTGAGAATAATTCGTCTTATTGGTTGGGTAAATCGTATTTAGGCATTGGTCCAGCAGCTCATTCTTTTAATGGAAAACAACGTAGTTGGAATGTGCAAAACAATACAAAATACATTAAAAGTATTTTAGCAAAAGAATTACCAATTCAAAGAGAAATACTATCTGTTACAGATATGTATAATGAGTATGTAATGACGGGTTTAAGAACTATTTGGGGTGTTTCGTTACAGAAAATTAAATCAGATTTTGGTGAGAATTATAGCAAATATCTTATAATGCAAGCTCAAAAATTTATAGATAAAGAATTATTGTATCTTAAAGATGATGTTTTAAAAACCACCCAAAAAGGAAAGTTTTTATCAGATGGTTTAGCCTCTGATTTATTCATGCTAAATTTAACCTAAACCCTAAAACAAAAAACATACCTAGTAAAATATGAAAGCAACCATAGAATACAATTCAAGAAAAATAGAAGTAAATATTTCTAACCCTATAGATATATCAATTCCTATAGACGCTTCTAAAAAAAATGTAAATGCTTGGTATGTAGGTGAACCAAAAATTTTTCCAGAAGAAGTTGATGGCGAAAAAATTGCAGTATCAGAAGGTGCAGTAGTTAATTTTAACAATATTCATTTTAATCCACATGCACATGTTACGCATACAGAATGTGTGGGTCATATCACCAAAAAAGTGCACTCTGTAAATAAAAATTTAAAGTATTTTATTTTTCTAGCAGAAGTAGTTACAGTTGTTCCAGAAAGTGATGGAACAGACTTTTTTATATCAGCAAAACAATTAAAAACAGTTTTACGCAATAAAAAAAGAGATGCTATTGTTATAAGAACTTTACCTAATTTAAGTGATAAAAAAGACATGCAATACTCTAATACAAATCCTCCTTTTTTATTAGAAGAAGCTGCTGAATATTTAAAAGAAAAAGGAATTAAACATCTATTGATAGATTTGCCATCTGTTGACAAAGAAAAAGATGGAGGAGCACTTTTAGCTCATAATGCATTTTGGAATACCAAAGGCAAATTAAGATTGGATGCAACAATAACCGAATTCATTTACGTGCCAAATAATGTTGATGATGGTGAGTATTTGCTAAATTTAATGATTGCACCTTTCGAAAATGATGCAACACCAAGTAAACCTGTTTTGTATAAAATTATTAAAGATTGAAAAAATTTTCACTCAAACAATTAATTATTTTACTCAGCTTATTGCTGTTGGTTTTATATGGTCCTATTTATAATGATATTTCAGTTTCTGATTTAAAAACAATTTATGCAAATGAGCATTCTCAATTTATAGAAATTGATGGAATGCAAGTGCATTACAAAGATGAAGGTAAAGGATTCCCTATTGTTTTAATTCATGGTACAGCATCTTCTTTACACACTTGGGATGCTTGGACAACAGAGTTGATTAAAACAAATAGAGTTATTAGAATGGATTTGCCTGCTTTTGGTATTACAGGTCCAAATGCAACTGCAGATTATACAATAAATGCATACACTTCATTTTTACATACTTTTTTAAATAAAATTAAAGTTGATAAATCCCATTTGGCAGGCAACTCTTTAGGAGGTAATATTGCTTGGAATTATGCAGCAGAACATCCAGAACAAATAGAAAAGTTGATACTGGTTGATGCAAGTGGTTTGCCAACAAATAAACCACAACCAGCAATTTTTAGAATGGCAAAAACTCCAGTTTTAAACTCACTTTTTTTAAGTGTTACTCCAAAGTTTTTTATCAAAAAAAATATGAAAGAAGTTTATGCTGATGAAACCAAAATAACAGATGAATTGGTGACTCGTTATCATAAAATGGCTTTGAGACAAGGTAATAGACAAGCATTTATAGATAGAGCAAAAATAGACTTCAAGCTCGATTCTAAAGTAAATTTAGAGAAACTAAAAAGTATACAAACACCAACGTTATTACTTTGGGGAGCACAAGACAATTGGATTCCTTTAGACAATGGCAAACGAATGGATAGTATGATGCAAAACTCAAAGCTGGTGATTTTAGAAAATTCTGGTCATGTACCAATGGAAGAAAATCCTGAAGAGAGCTTAGTTGTTTTGAAAGATTTTTTGAAATTCAAATAAAGGCGAATTTCAATTCAAATAAGAAGGTTTATTCTTTTGAAAAATTTGGTGAAGTTTGTGAATTAATTTTTTAGTTATTATAAACTTTAATAACAGATACTTAAAATATAGTTGTCTTCAGGCTTTTTTTTATAAATTATTTATATGTTTCCAAGATCTTTTTCAATTTCGTACTTAGTTCGATAATCTAATGGAAGAGATAAATATGTAGGTAGTTGAAAAGTTTTAAAATTAAAATCTATTTTATCTTTATATAATTTAAATCTAGTAATATTAGTTAGTTTTTCTATTTCTTCATTATAATCTATTGTTAATACATAGCCATAAGGAGGAAATGATATTTCACAACACTTAATAGATTTGCCGTTATTTAAATTTCCTTGAACAATAAATGGTGAGTATCTAATATTTTCAGCCCTAGTTAAATAAAAGAAAATTTTATACTTTTCAGATAATAAAATAGAGCTTTTATTTTGAACAAATTCAGAAAGTTCAAAATGTTCTTTAGAAAACCACTCTTGATTTATAGCCAAAAACATTGATATTATCTGCTTTATTATTTTATTGGGTTCAATTTCGTGAATGATATAATTATGAAAACAAAATTCAGTATCTTTTAGAATTTCACGACCTCCTAAGACCCATCTTTTGTAAGCTGGAACATAAGCATGTCCTAGAAAATTATTGCACTTTTCACAAAATGAATTCTCTCCTATTCCTCCCTGTTTGCTTTTTCCTTTCGGTATTTCATTTAAAGGATTCTTAAGCTTTATATAGTCTTCAAATTTAGCACTTGTATATCTAGTGTTTTTATTAAAAGTTGTTTTTGGAGGTATATGTTCAAAAGAGAGTTCACCTTGCCATCCACAAAGACGACATTTACCAATTTTCATTTTATGTCTTCCCATTTTTAATTTCAGTATAATCTAAATTAATGTGCTAAAACCACTTCTTACGTTTAAAATACCAAACAGAAATTACAGTTATTAAAACCATAATGCCTAATAAAATAAAATACCCATATTCGTGTTTTAATTCGGGTATATTTTCAAAATTCATTCCGTAAATACCTGCTAAAAATGTCAACGGAATAAATATTACAGATAAAATGGTTAAGGTTTTCATCACCTCATTTAACCTATGACCCTGTATACTAAAAATCAAATTTATTTTACTTTCTAGTTCTTGCAGTTCAAAATCAATATCAGAAATTAGGTTTATGGTTTGTTCTTTAATTTCACTAAAATATTTTCTATCAATTCCTTTTACATCTACTTTTTCCAATTTTACAATCATATTTTTTAAACTGATGGTTGCTTTTTTAAACGTATACAGTTCTTGCTTTCTATTTTCGACCAAGGTTGTAAATTCTGGAGTAGGTTTAACGTGTGTAGCTTCTAAAATAGCATCACTTAACTCTTCGTATTTTAAATAGGTTTCTTCGTAATTATCAATAATTGCCTCAATAATTAAGTAAAGTAAATAATCTGCTTTCTTTTTTCTAACAATTCCTTTATGGCCTTCAATACGTTCACGAATCCAACTAAAATAATCACCAGGTTTTTCTTGAATGCTCCATAAAAAATCTGATGAAATCATAAAAATCATTTGCTCATCATCTAAATGTTCATCTTCTGTTTTTAACACTTTTATGGTTACAAAAAGTAAATCATCTAAGACAATAACTTTTGTGGCATGCTCTTCTTCCATCAATAACTTTATTAGAAAATCATCTAATTTATTCTGATTGATGATACTTTTAAATTCATTTTGAAACTCTAATCCATAGGTATTTACCCAATTTATTTCGTTTGCATTTGCAGGTAAAATAACATCAGAAAGTGAAGCAAATTTGCTTTTTTCGTAGCTTTTGTTCGAATATCTAATTACAGTAGTACTGTCTAAAAAATTGTCCATTTTTAAAGGATATCTATTTGTGTAGTTAAAGATACTTTTTTAAATTGTAAATTGAGTTTTTTTATAAAAGTCTTTATGCATATAGAACAATTAAGAGATTTTTGTATTACTAAAAAGGGAGTTACAGAGCACTTTCCTTTTGATGAGGTTACTTTAGTTTTTAAAGTGATGAACAAAATGTTCGCATTAACAAGTTTAGATAATTGGGAAAAAAGTGAGCCGAAAATTAACTTAAAATGTAGTCCAAAGAAAGCTCAAGAATTAAGAGAAGAATTCGAAGGAATAAATCCTGGTTGGCACATGAACAAACGTTTGTGGAACACTGTTACCATAAATAGTGCAGATGTTTCAGACGATTTGGTTTTTGAATTAATAAACCATTCTTATGATTTAGTGGTGCAAGGTTTAACTAAAAAAGCGCAAAAAGAATTAGAAAATTCATAGTGCTAAAAGTAAAAGTTTAAGCTTTACTAAAAGCAGTAGGTGTAGTTTTCTTTATGGCTTTAAACTTTCTGTTAAAGTTAGAAATGTTGTTAAATCCAGATTTGTAGGCAATTTCTGCTATTGAATACTCCTCTTTATCTCTTAAATATTTACATGCATTTTCTACTCTTACTTCCGTTAAAAAATTAAAGTAAGTTTTATTTGTACGTTTTTTAAAATATTTACAAAAGGCGTTTTTGGTCATGTTTGCAATTGCTGAAATTTCCTCTAAAGTTATTTTCTGATGAGCATTTTCTATGGTATATTCAAAAATAGTTCGTAATCTTTTTCCTTCATTATCTGAGTATTGTTTAGGATTTACAAAGTTAGTTAGCACTTCTGTATTAGCTAAAGTAATTAACTTTAAGATTTTTAAAAGCAATAAAAAACGTTCTAATTTAGAAGCTTCTATAAGTTGATAAAAGTGTTGTTGAATTTCCTTAATCTTAGACTCTATAAAAATACCTTGTTCCGCTTTTATAAAAAACGATTTTATTTCTTTGAGTTCATTTAAATCGAAAAAATGTTCTCCAAAAGAAGTTTTTGTAAAAAATAGGGTTTTCATTACAGAGACATCATCTGAACTTTTATCGCTTTTAAAGGCATGAGGTAAATTGCTGCCAATTACAAAAATATTCCCAGTATTATAGCTGCAAACACTATCACCAATCACTAAAGTGCCAGTTCCTTTTTCAATAAAACTAATCTGAATTTCATCATGTTGATGTAATTTGTCATAAAAAACCAACTCAATATCTTCTTGATAAATAAGTGCATTATTTTCTGGTTTAGGTATTTTAAAAGGATAAACTTTCAAACGTGATGATTTTTATAGTAATACAAAAATATTCATAAATAATTTAAATATTGTATTAATGGATAATATAGTATTAAAGTTGATTAATTTAATCTTATTTTTAAAGCACAACAATTCATAATTTTATATCAAACAAATGATAACAAAATGAAATCCAATTGGGAAGGTGTAATGCCAGCAGTATTTACATGGCTAAAAGAATCAAAATCTGGCACTCTTGAAATTGACTTTGATGAAACACAAAAACAAGCCTCAGCTATTTTAAAAGCTCAAGGAAAAGGAGGAAGTAGCATGAGCGGACTTGTAGGTTCTGGAACTCTAGGTGAGAACAGCTACTTGACTACAAAACAGCGTCTTTCTTTATTGAAATCCCTTTCAGATGTAGCTAAAGAGTACAATGTTCCTCTAATCAGTGGAGCTTCAGCAGAGAACAAAACAGAACTCTCCAAAATTATTGAAGGCCTTGCAACAGTTGGAGTTGACACAGTCATGGTTATGCCACCAAAAACTAAGGCTGTTCCTTCTGAAAAAGAAATGTATGAATACTATGCACTTTCTGAAGCAACTGCAAGAGATGTAGGCGTAACAATTATGCCTTACAACAATCCTGATGCAGCTGGTTATCATGCGCTTTCAACTAATCTTCTCATGAGACTTTCTGTGCTTCCTAACATAACTGCGCTTAAAATATCGACTATAGATGTTTCAATAATTGAAACGCTTTTGTTGCAAAACAAAGATTTAAAAATTTTGGCTGGAGTAGATACAGTTACTGTCCATGCAGGACTTGCTGGAGCATGTGGTGGAATTACAGGTGTAGGTTGTATCTTTCCAAAAGCTAGTGTAACAATGCAGGAGTATGTTTTAAAAGGAGAATGGGCTGAAGCAAATAAAATTTCTCAGGCTTTGAATTCCATCTCGTATTTAGATGCTCAACCATTACTTATGGAATATTTAAAGCTTGCTATGGGAATTCATCATAATGATGTTGCTGGAGGGTTACGTACTTTTGGTAAGAAATTAACGAAACAACAAATTGATGATGTAAATGCAAGATATATACTAGCAAAAGAAAGGCTTGAAGTATTAGACTTATTAAGTTGATTCATCAAAAAAAAAGTAGCTTGCAATAGAGTAAAATTTTAAAAAAAAGTAAAAAAATAAATAAGATGACTACTGGAAAAAACTATATAGGCAATCAATTATCAGCCAAAGGAAAAACGACGTATAAGACGTTTAACCCAGAGTTGAATCAAGAAAATGAAACCACATTTGTTGAAGCAACAACAGAAGAAATTGAAAAAGCAATTGATTTAGCTGCAAAAGCATTCGAAGAATACAGTACAATTTCTGGAGCACGAAAAGCCAATTTTTTAAATACCATAGCAGATGAAATCTTAGCTTTAGATGATGAATTGATAAAAACGTATTGCTCAGAAACAGGTTTGCCAGAAGGAAGAGCAAAAGGAGAAAGAGGCAGAACTGTTGGGCAGTTGCGTAGTTTTGCAAATTTAGTAGCAGAAGGTTCTTGGGTAGAAGCTAGCATAGATAAAGGAGATGCAAATAGACAACCACAACCAAAACCAGATTTACGAAAAATGAAAATTCCTTTAGGACCAGTTGTGGTTTTTGGAGCAAGTAATTTTCCTTTAGCATACTCAACTGCAGGAGGAGATACAGCAGCAGCCTTAGCTGCAGGTTGTCCTGTGATAGTAAAATCGCATCCAATGCATTCTGGAACAGGAGAATTGGTGGCAACAGCAATTGTTAAAGCTATAGAAAAAACAATTACTAAAATGGTGTGTTTTCAAACTTAAATTCTAGTGGAATTGAAGTAGGGCAACAGTTGGTGAAGCATCCTGAAGTAAAAGCAGTTGGTTTTACAGGAAGTATAAAAGGAGGTAGAGCATTGTTTGATTTGGCTGCAGAAAGAGAAGAACCTATCCCTGTTTTTGCAGAAATGGGGAGCATCAATCCTGTTGTACTTTTACCAAAAGCATTAGAAAATAGAAATGAAGAAACTGCAGAAACCTATGCAAGTTCAATCACTTTAGGTACAGGACAGTTTTGTACAAATCCTGGTTTAATTCTAGGTATTAAAAGTGATGGATTAACAAGCTTTATAAATCATTTGTCAGATAAAATATTAGACGTTAACCCTTCTTGTATGTTACATCCGAACATAAAAGAAGGTTATGAAAAAAATAAACAAAAAGTAGCTTCTCAAAATAATGTAAATACAGTTGCAGCTTACGATAAAGAAGTAGATAATAATTACGCACAACAAACTATTGTAACAGCAACAGGAAAAGATTTCTTAGAAAATTCAACCTTACATTTAGAAGTGTTTGGACCATTTTCTATGGTTGTTCAATGTGAAAATAAAGCTGAGTTAGCAGCAGTCATTGCTAATTTAGAAGGGCAATTAACAGGTACTATCATTTCTGATAACAATGAGGTTTCTGCACATCCAAAAGTTGTAGAGGCTTTAAAAAATAGAGTAGGTAGAATTATTTTTAATGGAGTTCCAACAGGTGTTGAGGTGTGTGAATCTATGACTCATGGAGGGCCTTACCCTGCATCAACAGATAGCCGTTTTTCTGCAGTAGGAATCACATCCATTAAAAGATGGGTACGTCCTTTTAGTTATCAAGATTGGCCAAATAGCTTATTGCCTCAAGAGTTGCAGAATGAAAATCCATTAGCCATTTTTAGAACTGTTGATGGTGAAAGAACAAAAAATAAAATTTAAAGGATGAGAATTTATAAAGTACTTTTTGTAGCTTTCTTAGCAATTATTTCTTGTAATACTGATGAGAAAAAATGTGCAAATTCTTCAAGTGAATTGGCATCAATTATTAAAACTCATGAAGAGAGAACATCTTTTGATAGAGATAAATATCCTTTAGGGATTTATACTAGAACTCATTTTAAAGCAGAGGCAGATTATGCTAAAAACCAATTAAAAAATTTTGATTGTATTCAAATAGATGAACTTTCTGAAACTGAACAAATTTCAGCAGAATTGCTAAAATTTGTTTTGCAAGACAAGATTGATTTTTACAAGTTTGAACGTTTTCTGAATCCATTATTATCAGATTCAGGTTTTCATAGCAGCTTAAATTATCAAATAAGGCCTTTAAATAATTATTGGGAAGTAAAAGAATATTTAAAGAAATTAAATAGTTTGCCAGAGTTCGTAAATCAGCATTTTGTAAATTTAAGAGAAGGATTAGAAAAAGGAGTTTCGCAACCCAAAGTAATTTTTAAAGGGTACGAATCTACTTATAATGATCATATAGTTACAGATTTTACTAAAAGTACGTTTTACAAACCTTTTGAAAACCTACCATCAAACTTAAATAACATTCAAAAAGATTCAGTGTTAGCAGCTGCTAAAATTACTATTGAGCAAACTGTTGTACCTGAGTTTAAAAAAATAAAATCCTTTTTTGAAACCGAATATTTACCAAAAACAAGAACTACTTTAGGCGTTTCAGAAACACCAAATGGAGCTGAATATTATCAAAATAGAATTAATTTCTACACCACAAGTACTCAATATACTGCAGATGATATTCATCAAATAGGATTGAAAGAAGTCGCTAGAATTAAAGCAGAAATGCAAAAAATCATTAAAGAATTAAACTTTAATGGTTCTTTTGCAGACTTCTTTATTTTTTTAAGAACAGATGAACAATTTTATGCAAAATCGCCAAGAGAATTACTCATGATTGCTAGAGACATGGCTAAAAGAGTAGATGCTCAATTGCCAAAATTCTTTAAAACCTTGCCTAGAAAACCTTATGGAGTAGCACCAGTTCCTGATGCAATTGCTCCAAAATATACTGCAGGACGTTATATTGGAACATCAAAAAATAGTACTGAACCTGGTTATTATTGGGTAAATACTTATGATTTACCAAGTAGAACCTTGTATACTTTACCAGCTTTAACAGTTCATGAAGCTGTTCCTGGGCATCATTTGCAAGGGA
>CAXBAC010000051.1:0-11137 GCA_963973485.1 uncultured Polaribacter sp.
TAATCTCCCTAGCTTACAAAGTAGGGAGATTTTCATTATAGGCAAAGAAATAAAATTTATAGAAAAAAAGTAAAAATAAAATTTGTAAAAGATAGACCAGGACACGACTTGCGCTATGCAATTGATGCTTCAAAGATTAATAAAGAATTAGGTTGGAGACCTACTGTAACTTTTGAAGAAGGACTAGCAAAAACGATTGATTGGTATTTTGAAAATAAAAATTGGTTACAAAACGTTACTTCTGGAGCGTATCAAAAATATTATAAAGAACATTATAAGTAGATAGGTATGAAAATATTAGACTGTACAATACGCGATGGAGGCTATTACACAAATTGGGATTTTGACAAAGAATTAATAGATACTTATATTTTAGGATGTAATAATTTACCACTAGAGTATTTAGAAATTGGATATAGGTCTATACCATTAAATGGCTATTTAGGAGAATATTTCTATTTGCCAATTTATGTAATGGAACGTATTAAAAAACAAACCAATAAGAAATTAGTTGTTATATTAAATGAAAAAGATATTCGTCCTAATCATGTAGAAGACATATTAGGTGCGTGCAAAGGTCTTATTGATTTAGTTAGAATTGCAATAGATCCAAATTACTTTGAAAGAGCTTTAAAGTTAGCTAAAGCAATTAAAAAAATGGGATTTGAGGTTGGCTTTAATGTTATGTATATGTCAAATTGGAAAAACAATAAAGACTTTTTAAAGTTACTTCCTGAAGTTGAGGGTATTGCAGATTACTTTTATATGGTAGATTCTTATGGGGGTGTATACCCAAATGACGTAAAAGAAACTATAAGCTTAGTTAAAAGTTATTCGAATAATTTAACGTTAGGTTTTCATGGGCACAATAATATGGAACTAGCATTAATAAATACATTAACAGCTATTGAAGAAGGTTGCGAAATAGTAGATGCAACAATTACAGGAATGGGTAGAGGTGCAGGGAATTTAAAAACAGAATTATTATTAACAGCATTAAATGCAAAAGGACAAATTGATGTTGATTTTAATGCACTAACTAAGGTTGTAGATGGATTTACAAAACTACAAAAGGAATACGAATGGGGTGCTAATTTGCCTTATATGGTTTCAGGAGCTCATTCACTACCTCAAAAGAAAGTAATGGATTGGGTTGGGAAACGATATTATTCGTTTAATTCTATTATTAGAGCATTACAAAACGATGCAAAAGGACTAGAAGACAATGAAAATATAGAGAAATGGCAAAACAGTTTAACATCAAATAAAGTTTTAATTGTTGGAGGAGGTCCTAGTGTACTATCATCTAAAGAAGCAATAATTTCATTTTTAAATAAAAATAAAGATATTACTGTTATCCATGCAAGTTCAAAAAATGCTTTATCTTTTAATAATGTTAGTAATAAACAAATATTTTGTTTAGTAGGTAACGAAGGTCATAGAATGGAAGAAGTGTTTAAAGATAACCTTCCAAAAAGTCCTTTATGCATATTGCCTTCTTCACCAAGAAAAATGGGAACATATATACCCAACACTTTAAAAAATGTAAGTTATGAATTAAGTGGAGAAAGTTTTTCTGACAGCTATAAAGATTCACACTGTGCAATTGCCTTACAAATAGCATTAGAATTGAAAGCTCAAAACGTATATTTATTAGGTTTTGATGGGTATTCAAAAGAGATTATGGACACCAAAGCTCAGGAATTATTTTCTGAAAATAGTTATCTTTTTGATAAATTTAGAGAAGTTACACATAATACAATTACGAGTCTTAATGAAACATCGTACGATGTAAATACACAATCTATATATTCTTTATTATGAAAAACTTTGCTGTAGTAATACCTGCTCGATTAGCTTCTACAAGATTACCAAATAAACCTTTAATAAAAATTTTAGGAAAATCTATATTACAAAGAACTTATGAGCAAGTTATAAAGGTAGTCGATTCTAGTAAGGTTTACGTTTTAACTGATCATAAACTCATTCAAGAACATTGTTTAGAAAATGATATTCAAGTCGCTATGACTTCGCCAGATTGTTTAACAGGTACAGATAGAGTTGCTGAATTTGCTAAAAATACTAATTTTGATTATTACATAAATGTTCAGGGTGATGAACCAATAATAAATCCAAAAGATATTGAAAAAGTTATTGCAGAGTTAAAGTTGTCTAAAAATGAAATTTTTAATGGATATGCCGAAATTGAATCAGAAAAAGACTTTAACAGTTTAACGATTCCTAAAGTAGTTTTTAGACCAGATGGAAGATTACTTTACATGAGTAGAGCAGCTATACCAGGCAATAAAAAAGGTGCTTTTGTAAAGGGTTTTAAACAAGTTTGTATTTATGCTTTTCCTAAAAAAGCTTTATTAGATTTCTATAATACTAAACAAAAATGTTTTCTTGAAAATATTGAGGATATTGAAATTTTAAGATTTTTAGAATTAGGCTATGAGGTTAAAATGATAAAGCTTTCTAAAAAATCAGTTGCAGTAGATGTACCTGAAGATATTGAAAAAGTAAAAACAATTTTAAAATTAATAAATGATTAAAACTATTTTTTGGGATTTCGATGGTGTTTTAATGGATTCAAATGCTGTGAGAGATCAAGGTTTTGAAGATGTTCTACAAAAATACCCTAAGGACGACGTGGCTAAACTTATGGAGTTTCATCAAAAAAATGGAGGATTATCTAGATATGTTAAATTTCGTTACTTTTTTGAAAAAATAAGAAAAGAAACAGTTACAGATGAACAAGTGCAAGAATTAGCAAAACATTTTTCAATAATTATGAAAAAATTGTTATTAAATCCATTACTTCTTATTCAAGAAACCTTAGATTTTGTTAAAAACAATCAAGATCAATATGTGATGTATATCACTTCAGGTTCAGATCAAGAAGAGTTAAGGTATTTGTGTAAAGAATTGCAAATTAATCACTTTTTTAAGGGAATTCATGGCTCACCAAAACCAAAAAAAGAATGGATTAAAGAATTAATTGAAAAACATGAATACAGACCTAATGAATGCGTTATAGTAGGTGATAGTATTAATGACTGGGAAGCTGCTATAGCAAATGGTATTTTTTTTATAGGTTTTAATAATAATGAACTAAAAAAGAAACCAGTGTATTTTAAATCATTTAAAGAAATTAAAAAACCTTTGGGAGATTATTTCTTATTTAATAATTAAAATAATTAAAAAACTAAATCATGAAAGGAATTATTTTAGCAGGAGGGTCAGGTACACGTTTATACCCTTTAACCATAGCCGTAAGTAAACAATTATTGCCTGTATATGATAAACCGATGATTTACTATCCATTATCAGTTTTAATGTTAGCAGGCATAAAAGAAATTTTAATAATAACAACCCCCCATGATCAAGACGCATTTCAAAAGCTTTTAGGAGATGGCTCTCAGGTTGGGTGTAAATTTCAATATGCTATTCAGCCAGAACCCAATGGTTTGGCAGAAGCTTTTATTATTGGAGAAAAGTTTATTGGTAATGATAAAGTAGCACTTGTACTAGGTGATAATATTTTTTATGGTAGTGGTTTTGGTACCCTACTAAGAAGTAAAACAAATATTAAAGGAGCTGCAGTTTTTGCCTACCCTGTTCATGACCCTGAACGATATGGTGTTGTTGAGTTTGACGAAGAAAATAAGGTGTTAAGTATAGAAGAAAAACCAAACAAAGCTAAATCAAATTATGCAGTTCCTGGACTTTATTTTTATGATAATAGAGTTGTTGAGTTTGCCAAAAAAGTGGAACCTTCTCATAGAGGTGAAAAAGAAATCACTACATTAAATCAAATGTATTTAGACGCTGGAGAACTAGAGGTGGGAATTATGACACGTGGAATGGCGTGGTTAGATACAGGAACTGTAGATTCTATGGATGCGGCTACAGAATTTGTTAGAGTACTTGAAAAAAGAACAGATAAAAAAATTGCTTGTATAGAGGAAATCGCTTATTTGCATGGTTTTATAAATAAAACTCAACTGTTAAAGGTTGGTGAAAAATATGGCAAAAGCGGTTATGGCCAATATATAAAAAAACTAGTCAAAATAGATGGATAATGTTCGACTAATAAATTTACCAAAAATTAAAGATCCAAGAGGAAATTTAAGTTTTTTCGAAAATAGTCACCAAATACCTTTTGACATCAAAAGAACCTATTGGATTTATGATGTGCCTGGTGGCGAAATTAGAGGAAGCCATGCATTTAAAGAGTCCAATGAATTTATTGTAGCTTTATCTGGTAGCTTTGATGTGGTATTAAATGATGGAATACAAGAACAAAGAATTAATTTGAACAGGTCGTATCATGGGTTGTACATTCCTAAGTTATTATGGCGCAGTCTCGAAAATTTTTCAACCAATTCATTAGCATTAATTGTTTCCTCTATAGAATATAAAGCTACTGACTATATTAGAGATTTTGAAGCATTTAAAAATATTAAAAATGGAGCTAAATAAAAATACTGTTTTTGATTGTTCTGTAATAGATATTTCCAAAATTCATAATGAAGCTGGTAATATTACAGTAGTAGAAAATGATAAAAATATTCCTTTTCATGTTAAACGAATTTATTATTTGTACGATGTCCCTGCAGGAGAGGCAAGAGGTGGTCATGCACACTATGAACTAGAACAATATATAATAGCCGCAAGTGGTAGTTTTGATGTGGTGTTGAATGACGGTGTTAATAAAAGACGCATTAGTTTAAATAGGCCTTATATGGCATTACACATTGTACCAGGTTTGTGGAGAGAGTTGGATAATTTTTCTTCAGGCTCTATAACGATGGTTTTAGCATCTGAAGTTTATGAAGAAAAAGATTATATTAGAGATTATAATACGTATTTAAAAAAGAAAAAATGAAACTTGTAATTGCTGGTAAAAATAGTATTGCAGTAGATGTATTAAAACATGTAATTGAACAAATAGACATACAAGTTTTTGTGATTTTAAACAGTACAGAGAATTTTGTAAACGGGTTTCAAGAGTCATTAGGTTTTTATGCTAAACTATGGGGCATACCTATTATTGAATTAGCAGATGTTTATCCAATGGATAATACTATTTTTTTATCTTTAGAGTTTGATAAAATTATTAAACCTAAACTTTTTAAAAGTCGACAACTTTTTAATATTCACTTTTCAAAACTACCTGAATACAAAGGAATGTATACGTCTGCTTTACCAATATTAAATGGAGAGTCAGAAACAGGGGTTACCTTACACTATATAGACGAGGGTATAGATACTGGAGATATCATATACCAAGAAACATTTAAACTTGATAAAAATGAAACAGCAAGATCTTTATATTTTAAATATATTCAAAAAGGAACCGAATTAGTTATTAATAGCTTACAAGATATTATAAATAATAATTATTGTTCTTACCGACAAACAATGTGTAAATCAACATATTTTGGTAAAGACTCTATAAATTATTCTAATCTTAAATTTAATTTAAAGCAAACAGCCTATCAAATAGATAGACAATTAAGAGCTTTTACATTTAGAGAGTACCAGCTTCCATTAATAAACGATCATGAAATAGGGAAATGGAAAATATTAGAAAAAAAATCTACTAGAAAACCAGGTGACATCTCTTTTTTAGATGATTCTACAATGTTATTGTCAACAATTGATTATGAAATGGAACTTTATCTAGACCAGTATCCATTACTTTGGAACTATTGTATAAATAATAACTTACCATTATTAAAGCAAATTTACCAAAAAGAAAATTTTGACTTAGAGTTAAAAACTAAAGAAGGTTGGACAGCATTAATTTTAGCTGTTTACAATAATGCTTATGACTGTGTAAAGTTTTTAATAGAAAATGGAGCAGATGTAAATGCTTTTAACTACAATAAAACAACTGTATTAATGTATGCTAAATCAAGTGCAATAAAGAGCAGAGATTTTAGTACCATTAAATTATTAATAAATGCTGGAGCTAATATTAAAGCTAAAGATGTGTATAATAAAACTGTTTTAAATTGGGCAAAAGAAGAAGACATTGAAATTTATAATTTATTAAGAAAAGCAAATGATTAAATTCTTAGATTTACAAAAGATTAATGCTCAATTCAGTGATGAGCTTAAAGCAGCAGCCTTAAGAGTTATTGACGCTGGCTGGTATTTAGTGGGTAAGGAATTAGAAAGTTTTGAAGAAAACTATGCAAACTTCTGTGGAACCAAACACTGCCTTGGGGTAGCCAATGGTTTAGACGCCTTGCGTTTGATTTTTAAAGCTTACATTGAAATGGGAATTATGCAAAAAGGAGATGAAGTAATTGTGCCTTCCCATACTTACATCGCATCTGTTTTAGCAATTTCTGACAATGGTTTAATTCCTGTATTTGTAGAACCAAACATTGATACATATAACTTAGATAGCTCGTTATTAGAACAAGCCATAACACCTAAAACAAAAGCTGTATTAACAGTTCATTTATATGGTCAAATTTCTATAGACCAATACATGTTAGACATTTGTGCCAAGCACAATTTAAAATTAATTGAAGATGCTGCTCAATCTCATGGTGCTATTTGGAATGGTAAAAAATCTGGAGCTATAGGTGATGCAGCTGGTCATAGTTTTTATCCGGGTAAAAATTTAGGTGCATTAGGAGATGCAGGTGCTGTAACCACCAATGATGCTGCACTAGCTGAAGTTATTTATGCTTTAAGAAACTATGGTTCGCATATACGTTATGAAAATAAATACCAAGGTTTAAACTCTCGCTTAGATGAAATACAAGCTGCTTTTTTAAATGTAAAGCTAAAATATATTGAACAAGATATTGAAGGAAGAAGAACAGTAGCTAATTATTACCTTCAAAATATTAAAAATCCATTAATTACGCTTCCAAAGGTATTGAATGAAGACCAACATGTATGGCATTTATTTGTAATTAGAGTTGCTAATAGAGCAAAACTTCAAGATTATTTAATGGAAAATGGCGTACAAACCTTAATACATTATCCAATTCCACCACATAAGCAAGCAGCATATTTAGAGTATGCAGATTTACATTTACCTATAGCCGAGCAAATGCATAATGAGGTTTTGAGTTTGCCTATTAGTGGGGTTACTTTGTATAAAGAATACAGTGAAATCGTAAGTTATTTAAATAAATTTAAAAATTAAATTGAAATACATAAGCCATATAAAACATAATATTCTTTTGTTCTTACTCAAAAGAAAAATATTTTTTTTTAATAACTCTTTAAACAGATATTTAAATTTAAAATTTAGAAAATTTTATAATTTTGAACAGTTTAAAAAGACTAATAAAGTAACCATTATTTCTACAAGCCAAACTAATTATCATTATTGTAAGCCTGTATATCATACTAATAATAGAAGTAATGAAGTTAGTGAAATTAACGAAAATAATTTTCACAAAAAAGATGTAAATTATATGATTTTTAATAATTGTATAATACGTGGTAATTCTAACGTTATTTTTATTGATGATTTACATGCTTATTATGAACAATTGGAGATTTCTAGTCCAGATAGATTTTTTTTTACTGACGAAGGAATACGAGTAGCAAACACAAAATTCCTTTTTACAAAAATATATAATAATCCGAAATATATTGATGAAGGAATAAATTTTTTGAGATGTTTTTCATGGAATTATTATCATATGCTATATGAGGTTATTGCTAAATTTTATTGGGTTGAGAGATTTTCAATACCTCTAGAAATACCTATTATTTTAGATGATATAATTTTGCAAGTACCACAATTTAAAGAATTATTAAACTTTTTCAATAATAAAAAAAGAGAGGTAATAGCAATTGATAGAGGAGAGGATATTGTTGTCGGGAAACTTTATCAGTTACCAACAACTCTTTTAGCACCTCCAAATTACAAAAAAATAAGTAGTATAAGGGGGGATGATTTTCTTTTTCAGAAAGAATCAATTTTCTTTTTAAGAGAAAAACTATTAGAACTTAAGACAAGTGGATTCTTTCATAAGAAAATTTTTTTATCTAGAAAAAAAGCAAGTAAAAGGAGAAGTTATAATGAAAGTGAAGTTTTTAATTGTTTGAAAGAGTTTGGTTTTGTGAAGATTTTTATGGAAGACTATTCCATAAAAGATCAAGTAAATATATTTAATAATGCAGATATAATAGTAGGTGCAACTGGAGCTGCTTTTAGTAATATAATTAGTTGCTCTAAATTTGCTAAAATATTGTGTTTAACAAATTATGATATACCTTTTGGAGCGTTCTCAACAATTGCTGATATATTAGATTTAGATATGGTTTATTTAAATGATAAATCAATAAAAATTAACAAAAATTCAGATCTTCATGATTCATTTGAAGTTGATATTAGGTCATTAAAAGAATACATGTTAACTAATTTTTAAGTTTATGATGTATAAATTATAAGTTTTACAATTTATTAAATCAAACAAACTGATGTTAAGTAGAATATATTATGGTAGAAAACTCATTTAAGAGTACTGTAACTAAAAGTATTATTTGGAGTGGCGTTGAAAAGATTTCAATTCAGTTTTTTCAAGTTTTAATAGGTATTATACTTGCAAGGCTTTTAATACCAAAAGATTTTGGTTTAATTGGTGCTATATCTATATTTATGGTAGTTTCGCAAACTTTTATTGAAAGTGGTTTTGGATCAGCACTAGTTCAAAAGCAAAATAGGAATAATATTGATTTTTCAATTGTTTTTTGGTTTAATTTAGTTGTAAGTGCTGTATTATATATTCTGCTTTTTTACTCTTCATCTCTAATTGCTAATTTTTATGAGATAAATGAACTTAGTTTAATTATAAAAGTATTAGGTTTTAATTTGTTAATAAATGCATTAGCTATAGTACAAAAAACGAAAGTTTTAATTAGATTAGATTTTAAAACATTTACTAAAATTAATCTTATATCAATATTATTTAGTGGTGTAATTTCGATATATCTTGCTTATTTGGGTTTTGGTGTTTGGTCTTTGGTTTTTAAACAGTTAACTTATAGCTTAGTAAATGTAATTCTTTTATGGGTTTTTAACAAAAATTGGCTACCTCTTTTTTATTTTTCTAAAAAGTCATTCAAGGAATTATATTCTTTTGGGTCTAAACTTTTATTAGCAAATATTTCTTCAAATATTTTACAAAATCTCTATAATGTAATTATAGGTAAAGTATATAGTGTTAATAGTTTAGGGTTTTATACTCAAGCTAAAATTTACCCAGAATTAACATCAAATACCATTGCAAATATTATTAGTCAAGTTAGCTTTCCAGTCTTGTCATCTTTACAAAATGATAAGCATAAAATGTTAAACTTTTTTACTAAAATGCTTAGATTAATTGCATTTATATCTTTTCCATTAATGTTTTATTTAGCAATTATTGCTGAACCCTTTGTTATCTTGGTTTTAGGTAAGCAATGGTTGCTATCAGTTCCTTTTTTGCAATACATGTGTTTTTCAAAAGTTTTAACACCTTTGATGAGTATAAATATTAACTTAATTAACGCTAAAGGAAGATCTGATTTATTTTTAAAAGCAGATTTAATTATAGGAATAATAGTAATAATAACTCTTATTGTTACAAGTTTTATAAGTATAAAAGCAATGGTTATTAGCCATATATTCACATCCTTAATTGGTTTTTTAATTTATACTCATTTTTCTAATAAGCTTTTTGGTTTTGGATTTAAAAAGCAAATAAAAGAGTTATCGTTAATATTTATTATATCTATAATTAGTTCAGTTATTTCATTTTTGGTTGTTCAAAACTTAACAAATTTAAATATGAAGTTAATTTTGGCTACAATTACAATGTTAGTTTCATATATATCAATTTCATTTATTTTAAAAATAAGCGAATTAAATGAGTTATTATTAATATTAAAAAAAATAAAAAAACATGAATAGTAATCCTTTAGTATCAATTGGTGTTTTATCATACAATAATTCAAAGTATTTGCAAGAAACTTTAAATAGTTTAAAAAATCAATCCTATAATAATATTGAAATTGTTGTAAACGATGATGCATCTACAGATAATTCAAAAGAAATTATAAATGAGTGGGCTAAAACAGTTACAAATGCAAAAGTTTTAATTGCAAATACTAATCAAGGTATTTGTAAGTCTTTAAACAAAATTATTACTCATTGTACAGGAGATTATATCTGTATGATTGCTTCTGATGATTATTACGAACCCGATTTTGTAGCCAAACGTGTAGATTTTTTATCTAAAACAAATGCAGATGTAGGAGCTTGTTACTCATGGTCTAAAATTATTTATGAAGATGGTAGAGATTTACACTTCGAAAAAAGAGAAGAAACCCCATCAGGTTTTATTTTTGATTTTATTTCATCGGGTGTTTCTTCTTTAGCAAAGCCATTAACTTTAATGGTTAAGAAAGAAGTATATTTAAACGATGGGTTGTATGATGAAAACCTATATTATGAAGATTTAGATTGGTTTTTACGAATATCTCAAAAATATAAATTTTTATTCTTTGACTCTTATGATACAGTTTATAGAGAAAGAGCAGGATCTTTAGGAACAAAAATTTTTACAACACCAAAAGGTATAGAGTCGCAGTTAAAAATAATAAGAAAAAATAAGGGAGTTTCAAAAATTGGCGATAAAAACTTAGATAAAAGGTTAAGGTTCCTAACCAGAAAAAGTTGGAACATAAGTAAGACACTATGTTTTAAAGTAGCTAACGAGAGAAATAAATTATTTCCATCATTAGAGGCAAAGTTATTGTATTTGACTTTGCTGCCTTTTAAAAATAAAGAACAAAGACTGTAAGCTATTAAAAATGGTTCTAAAACTGTAAATAGAAAATTTATGAAAAATCTTTTTGTAATACATACTCAGTATAGCTTAGTTTTATCATTAGGTATTATTAAAAATAGATTTTCAAATAATAATAATGATTTAATTCTATTCGAAGATTTTAAATTAACAGAAGATATTACTACAACATTACAAGACAATTTTAATTCAGTACTTTTTAGACCAGGACAGATTTATTTAAAAAATAAAAGTTTAGATCTTGCAGCTGAACAATATAAAACTCAACAAACTAATATTGAAATAGATAGGCGTTTAGGTGA